>JBIJDP010000209.1:0-5178 GCA_044344065.1 Opitutaceae bacterium | reverse complement strand
AGCACCTCGTCTTCGCCCAGCGCTTCACCCCGCGCGTGCTGGCCGGGGCCGAGGCCCCGCTGCCGCCCCTGTCGCGGCTCACGTTCGCCGCCGCCGCGTGGGCGCTCCTGCGCTCGGCGCGACGGCACCATCTGCCGCGGTCGCCGTGGGCCGGTTTGCGGCCGGCCCTGCGCGCCGCGTGGGAGGCCTACGCCGCCGAGGCCCCGGCCCGGCGCACCTCGGCAGCCGCCGCGGCCCCGGTCCTGCCCGCCAATGATGTCGCCCGGCCGCTGCGCGTGCTGGTGGTCACCCACAACCTTAACTTCGAGGGTGCGCCCTGGTTCATCTACGAACTGGCGCGCCACCTAGCCGCCACTCCGGGCGCCACGGTGCGCATCCTTTCCCCGCAGGAAGGTCCGCTCCGCGCGGCGTTCGAGCAGGCCGGCCTGCCCGTGCAGGTGCTCGATGTCGGCGCCGCCCTCGCGGCCCAATCCGAGGCGGAATTTTTCACGGCCCTCGACCGCGCCACGGCCGCGCTGCCGTGGGCGGAGACCGACCTGGTGATCGGCAACACGATGGTCACGTTCTGGGCCGTGCATGCCGCCCGCCGCGCCGGCAAGCCCGCCCTGCTCTACGTGCACGAGAGCTCGCCGGTCCGCCGCTTCTTCGCCCGGCATCTCTCGCCGGCCATGCTGCACGTCGCCGAGGATGCCTTCCGCATCGCAAGCCGCGTCGTCTACACCGCCGCCGCCACGCAGGTGGTCCACGCCCGGATCAACGACCGCGGCAACGCCGTGCTGCTGCCCAGCTGGGTGGACGTCACCCGTGTCGACGACTTTGTCGCACGCACCGAACCCGCCGCGCTCCGCCGCAAGCACGGGCTCGATCCCGCCGCCGTGCTGCTGGTCAACATCGGCTCGCTCTGCGAACGCAAGGGCCAGCATGTGTTCATCCAGGCCGCCGACCTGCTGAAGGAGGAACTGCGCTTCACCTATCCGGGCCGGAAAATCGTGTTCGTGATGGTCGGCGCCCGGCCCGGGCTTTACCTCGACATGCTGCGCAAGGAAACCGCGCGCTGCGGCCTGGACGACATGGTCACGTTCCTTCCCGAGACGGGCGAGATCTTCGACTTCTACCGGCTGGCCGACATCTTCGTGTGCACGAGCTTCGAGGAATCGTTCCCCCGCGTGTTGCTGGAGTCGGCGGCCTTCCGCCTGCCGATCGTGTCCACCAACGTGAACGGCATCCCCGAGATGCTTGCCGCGGACGAGGCGTGGCTCACGCCGCCCGGCGACCGTTACCGCCTGGCCGAGGCGATCAAGGGCGCGCTGGCGGCCCATTTTGCCGGTGACCGCTCCCGGCCGGAGCGCGCCCGCGCCGCCGTCCTCCGCAAGTACCACGAGGCCAATTCCCTGCCCCGGCACGCCGCGCTCGCCCGAGCGGCCGCCCCTCCCGGCGCCTGACGGTCACCGCCGGGCTTGCCCTTCCCACCCGCGCCGACGTATTTGCTTAGCCCGCAACGTGAACGAGAACGACGCCTACATCTTCGACGTGGAGCAACCCCGCGAATGGGTTTTCACCGGCGAACCCGTTTGGATCAGCGGCTGGTTCCTGTCCAAGACCGGGATGGTGTTTTCCGACATCCGCGCCGTCATCGCCGGGGTGCCGCACGCCGGCATCCTCGGGCTGCCCCGCCCGGAAATCGAGGAGCGCCAGCGCGGCTTCAAGGGTCTGCCGCATGCGGGTTTTCTCCTCCGCGTGACGCCTCCGGCCGGGGCTGCGGATCTGCGCATTGAGCTGCTCGACTCCGGCCACCACTGGGTCGAGATCTGGCGGACGCGCATCAAGGTCCGGCGCGGCCCGGCGGCGCCAGGCATCTACCTGCCCGCCTTGCTGCCCGACCACCTGCACCGCCTGCTGCAGTACCGCCGCGCCGAACCGGCCGGCGACCTCGCCCCGCTGGCCGGTGCGCTGGTCCTCGAGGGGGCGACCGTGCCGCTCGACACGCTGCCCAACCCGCCGTTCTTCGGCGCACTGGAAAAACCCGAACTCGTCGGCGGCACCCAGTACGGCAAGGTGCGCGTCGAGGGCTGGATCATCCACCAGGAGCAGCGCATCGTCCGCCTGACCGGCAGCACGCATCCTCATGTGGAGAACGAGTTCGAGTACGGCCAACTGCCGCGGGCCGAGGCGGCGAAGCTTTTTCCCGACCACCCGCAGGCCGCGCTCTCCCAGTATTTTGGGATGCTCGACATCGACGAGACCGCCCCTGGTCCGGCCATCATCAAAATGTTCGCGGAACTGGAGGACGGCACGAAGCACCTCGTATTTGCCCGGCGCTTCCATGCCCGCGCCTGCCCGGTCTGGGAGCATCCGCTGCCCACCTTCAGCCGCGGCGAGTTTCTGCACTGCGCCCGGGCTCTGCGGACCGCCGCCCGCAACCGTCACATCGGGCTTGGCCGATGGCAGGATCAGTGGCAGGCCCTGCAATCCGCCTACGCCCTTTACCGGCGCGAAGCCCCGGCCGCCCTGACACCGTCAACCGACGGGACGAATCCCTACGCCGCCTGGCTGGGCAACAACCGACTCAGCCCGCACCTGCGCGAGATCATGTCCGCGTCGGTCCGGCAACTCGAGCCGCGACCTCTCACCTTCGCGCTGCTCGTCGACACCGAGGGCTGCACGACGGAACAGGTTGCCCAGCTGGCCGCTTCCCTCGCCGCGCAGATCCATCCGCGATGGGAAGCCCATTTTGTGGGCGAGCAGGCGCCACCGTCCGGTGACGCGCGTTGCCGGCACCACCCCGCCACCACTGCCGCCCAAAGAATCGAGAGCCTCAATGCCGCCGCCAGTGCGACGAAGGCCCGCTACATCACGCTCATCCCCGGAGACGCCCGCCTGCCGGCCGATGCGCTGCTGGAGATCGCGGAACGCCTCGCGGCCGATCCGGAACTCGAATTGGTTTACACTGACGAGGACCTCATGGACGACGCCGGCCGGCGCCGCGACCCGAACTTCAAGCCCGACTGGAGCCCGGCGTTCGCCCTGTCCGGCCTGTTTCCCGGCCAGTTATGCGTGATGCGCCAGGAACGCTTCGCCCCGCTCGGCCTGTTCCGCCTGAGCTTTGCCGCCGCCCCGTGGTACGACCTGCTGCTGCGCCTCGGCGACCGGCTCTCGGCCGATCAGGTGGCGCATGTGCCCCTGGTATGTTACCACGGTCGCGCCGGTCTCGCGGGCGGCACCGATCTCGCCCATCCCGTTTACGAGCAATCCCGCCGCGCCCTCGCGGAAGCCCTGGCCCGGCGCGGTTGGGCGGCTGCCCCCTTCCTGCCCGAAGCGGGCCACCTGCGACGCGAGTGTTTTCACCAGCTGCGCTGGTCGCGCGACCTGCTCGCGAAGCTGCCGGTGACCATCGTCATCCCGACCCGGGACCGGCTGCACCTTCTGCAGGAATGCGTTGAACTGCTCGAGGAGACCGTGGACTGGCGTCACGTGCAGCTCATCATCATCGACGACCATTCGCGCGACGCCGATGCGGTGCGTTATCTCCAGCGCATCCAGGAACGGACGGACCTGCGCTGCAAGGTCGTCCGCACGGCCGACGCGCAGGCCCCGTTCAATTATTCGCGCCTCGTCAACGCCGCCCTGCCGCACCTGGACACGCCGCTCGTGCTCCATCTCAACAACGACGTCAACGCGCTCGAACCCGGCTGGCTCGAGGAGATGGTCGGCTGGTTCACCCAGCCCGACGTCGGCGTCGTCGGCGCCAAACTCATCTTCCCCGACCGCACCCTGAACCACACGGGCATTGTCATCGGTCCGCATGGCGGGCTCGCCGACACGCCCTGGGCCCGGCAGGCGGAGCAGGACGTGCCGACGCCATGGCATGCCGCCACCCGCGAGGTCTCGGCCGTGACCGGGGCCTGTCTGCTCACGCGCACGGACCTCTACCGCGAACTGGGCGGCTTCGACGAGGCCGACTTCGGCGTCGCCTACAATGACGTGGACTACGGCCTCCGCGTGCGCGCCGCCGGCCGCCGCGTGCTGTACACGCCGCAGGCGAAACTCATGCATTGGGGCAGCGCCACGCGCGGCGTGACTTTCGACGAGGCTGAGCACGTGGCCTGGCTCAGGCGCTATGCCGGGCAGCGCGATCCGTACTTCAGTCCGCACTGGCGGCTCGACGGCGCCGCGGTCCGCTGCGATGGCCGCGCCGGGGCCCGGCCGCGGCGGGCCAGGGCGCTGCGCATCCTGCTGCTCTCGCACAACCTCAACCTCGAGGGCGCACCGCTGTTTCTCCTCGAATACGCCACCCACCTTGTCCGCGCCGAGGGTTTCAGCCTTGAGGTGCTCGCCGGTCAGGACGGCCCGCTGCGCGCCAACTACGAGGCACTGGGCGCGCACGTCACCCTGGTTGACACGGCACCCCTGTTTCATGCGCCCGATGAGGACGAATTCCATCGCCAGCTCGACACGATCGCCCAGCGGATTGACTGGGACCGGATCGATCTCGTGGTGTGCAACACCCTCTTGAGCTTCTGGGGCGTGCGGATGGCCCGCCAGGCCGGCCGGCCCTCGCTGCTCTACGTGCATGAAAGCACTTCGGTCTTCCGCGCCTTTGAGCTGCACTTGCCTTTGTCGCAGCACCGGCTCGTGCATGAGGCCCTCGGCACCGCCACGCGCACCCTCTTCCTCTGCCAGGCCACGCAGGCTTACTTCGCTGACGACAATCGCGGCAACTTCCGCATTGTCCCGAGTTGGGTGCGAATCGATGAGGTCGAGGCTTTCCGCGCCAGCCACTCCCGCGCGGACATGCGGCGCAAGCACGGTCTGCGCGACGACGAGGTGCTCGTCGCCAACATCGGCACGGTCTGCGAACGCAAGGGCCAGCATGTCTTCATCCGGGCCATCGAGCATTTCAACCGCCACCACCGCGGCGGTCCGCCGGTGCGATTCCTGATGGTGGGGGCGCGGGAGGGCATCTACCTCGACCTGCTGCGGCGCGACATTGCCCGGCTCGGCCTCTCAAATCTCACGCTCGTACCGGAGACGCGCGAGGTGTTCGATTTCTTTGTCGCGGCGGACCTGTTCGTCTGTTCCAGCTACGAGGAATCCTTCCCGCGGGTCGTGATGGAGGCGATGGCCTTCCACACGCCCATTGTCTCCACCGACGTGCACGGCATTGCCGAACTCATCGGT
>JBIJDP010000208.1:0-5194 GCA_044344065.1 Opitutaceae bacterium | reverse complement strand
AATCACGATCCCTGGTCTGCGATCAACCGCCTCCATCAGCGGTTCACCTTCCTCCGTCCCTCAATTCTTCCGGGTCGTGACCTCGATGACGTCGTGCGGCTCGGCTTCCTTCTGGCCGGCGGGGCTCACGCGGGTGTAGCGGGCCTTGGCCCGGAGCTCGGTGAGATTGGCGGCGCCAAGGTAACCCATGCCGCTCTGCAGGCCGCCGATGAGGTTGGCGAGCACGTCGTCGGCATAGCCGCTGACTTCCTTGAGGGCCTCGATGCCCTCGGCGGTGATCTTGCGGACGGTGTCGTTCTTGTCGTGGCCGTAGCGGGCGGCGCTGCCGGCCTTCATGGCGGCGAGCGAACCCATGCCGCGGTACTGCTTATAGACCTTGCCGTTGATCTCCATGATCTCGCCCGGGGCTTCGCGGCAGCCCGCGAGCACGCCGCCGCAGATGACGGCGTCGGCGAGGGTGAGCGCCTTGACGATATCGCCCGACTTGGTGATGCCGCCGTCGGCGAGGATGCGCACCCCGTGCTTCCGGGCCACGCTGCTGGCGACGTAAAGGGCGGTGAGCTGCGGAATGCCCACGCCGGCGACCACGCGGGTGGTGCAGATCGAACCGGGTCCCTGTCCGACCTTGATGGCGTTGGCGCCGCAGGTCGCGAGGAATTCCACGCCGGAGGCGCTGGTCACGTTGCCGGCAATGATGGTGAGATGCGGAAAGGCATCGCGCACCAGCTTCACCATGTCGCCCACGCCGGAAGTGTGCCCGTGGGCGGTGGAGACGGCGACGGCGTCAATGTGCTCGTCCACCAGGTGCCCGACGTGGTTGATGATCTTTTCGCGGTCGAGTTCGCCGCCGGGCTTGCGGACCGGGGCCAGCGCGGCGCCGACCACGAGGCGGAACTGCGCGTCGCGGGCGGGTTTGCGGCGGGCCTTGGTTTCACTGGTGATTTTCTCGACGTCGGTACTGGTGACCAGGCCGCGCAGGCGGTCAGCCGCATCCACGACCAGCATCTTGTTGATGCCGACGTGCTCCGTGAAGAACCGGTCGGCGGCCTTGATGGGATCGTGGGCGATGGCGCTTTCCCGCTCGGTGATGAGCTGGGCGCGCGGGGTCATCACATCGGCGACCTTCTTGGTCTTGTACCGTTCCTTGACGACGTTGCCGGAGAGCAGACCGGCAAGCTGGCCGGCGGCGTCCACCACCGGGAAGGTGCTGAAGGAAAACTTCCGCTGCTCGATCATGGCGAGCACGTCGGCGATCAACTGGTCGGGAGCGACGGTGATGGGGTCCTGGATGAGGCCGTGGATGTGGCGCTTCACCCGGGCGACCTCCTTCACCTGGTCCTTCGACGGCATGTTGTAGTGGATCAGGCCGAGTCCGCCGTTGAGGGCCATGGCGATGGCCATGCGCGACTCGGTGACGGTGTCCATGTCGGACGAGATGATGGGGATCTGCAGGCGGACCGTCTCGGAGAGGGTGGTCGCGGTGTCGGCATCCTTGGGCAGGATCTCCGAGTAAAGCGTGGCCAGCGACACGTCGTCGAAGGTCAGGGCGGTCGGCAGATTCGCGCGGAAGAAGGCGTCGGCCGGCAGGTAAAAATCGACATCGGCCCTGGCCGTGGCGGAGTCGGATCGGGCGGTGGAGGTGGTGGCAACCTTAGTCATGAGTTGCCGTGAACGGATTAAGCCGGATGCCGGGAAGTGCAAACAGAAAGTCAGGTTGCACCGCTGCGCGCACCGGTTGACGATGCGGACGTGCGTTACCTGCTCCAGCACCGTCGTTATTGCCTGCCCTTGCGGGCGCCCCTGCGCACGGCGCATGGCGTTGAGCGGCAGCGCGACGGGCTGATTCTGCGGCTGGAGGACAGCGCGGGCCGGGTGGGTTACGGTGAAGTGGCGACACTGCCCTGGTTCGGCACCGAGACGACGGAGCAAGCCGAGGCGGTGCTGAAGGAAGTCGGTCCGGATCCTGGGGCGGACGTGCTGTCGCGGGTGCCGGTTGCATTTGGCTGCCTGCGGCATGCCCTGGCGGCGGCCCAAGCTTCACTTGCAGGCGACGAAAAGGGAGCGACGGATGAAGCGTTGCCCAAGTCCCTGCCAGTGGCGGCATTGCTGCCGGCCGGCCGGGAGGTGCTGCCGCGCATCGGGCCGCTCGCCGAGGCGGGGTACAGGACCTTCAAATGGAAGGTGGGCGTGGGTGACGTGGCGGACGAACTTGCGCTGCTGGACGACGTGTGCGCCCGCCTGCCCGAGGGGGCGAAACTGCGGCTGGATGCGAACGGGGCCTGGACGCGCCGCGCGGCGGAGCGCTGGCTGGAGCGGGCGGCGGAGCGCCCCGTGGAGTTTGTGGAGCAACCCTCCTTCGCCAAGGCTGCGGAGGGCACGGCCCAGGTGCGGCGGACGGAGGAGTTGCTGAGGGGGCTGGCGGGGGATTTTCCCACGCCGATCGCGCTCGATGAATCGCTGGTGGGCGACGGCGATGTGGCGCGCTGGCTGGCGCAAGGGTGGTCGGGGGTGTTTGTGCTGAAACCGTCCCTGTGCGGCGACGTATCTGCGGTGCTGGCCCAACTGGCGGCGGCCAGGGCGGTGGTGGTGTTTTCGAGTGCGCTTGAAACGGCGGTCGGGGCGAAATCCGCCCTGGCCCACGCGTTTCGCTGGCAGGGTCCGGCGCGGGCGCTGGGATTTGGCGTATGGCCGCTGTTTGCGGATGCACGCTTTGATGGACCGTTCACGGGGCCGTTCATGCGACGTGAGGATGTGGCGAGACTTGATCCGGAGGCCGTATGGAACGCGCTGAGTTGAAGGCCCTGGTGCGGGCGACGCGCTCGGCCGAAGAACGGGGCGAGTGGATGATGCTGTGCGATCCGGCCTGGCGTCCGGCGGAGCGCAAGCGGGTGAGCGCCTTGCTGGGCAGCCTTAACCGCCTCCAGCCCAAGCCGCGCCGGGGCTGGCTGTGCCTGCCGACGGGTGGCACGGGAGGCGTGGTGAAGTTTGCCCGACACGACGAACGGACGCTCGGTGCGGCGGTGCGGGGATTTTGCACCCACTTCAATCTGTACCGCGTGAACGCCGTGGGCGTGTTGCCGCCGCATCACGTGAGCGGCCTGATGGCCCGAGTGCGCTGTGCGGCGACCGGGGGAGAGCATATTGACTGGAGTTGGAAGCAGCTTGAGGCGGGGCGCCGTCCGGCGATCAAGGGCGGACCCTGGGTGATCTCACTCGTGCCCACCCAACTGCAGCGGTTGTTGCAGAGCCGCGCGGCGGTCGCGTGGTTGCGCCGGTTCGGGGTCATTTTTCTCGGCGGCGGACCGGTGTGGGCGGAACTGGCGGACCGGGCGGCGAAGGCCCGGTTGCGCATTTCGCTGAGTTACGGCCTGACGGAAACGGCGGCGATGGTGGCGGCATTGCGGCCCCGGGAGTTTGGGGCAGGTGAGCGCAGTTGCGGCCGGGCCCTGCCGCATGCGCGGTTGCGGATCGGGCGGGGCGGGGTGGTGCGCATCAGCGGACAGTCGTTGTTCCGGGGCTATGCCGGGGAACGGCGCGGCGCGGCGGAATTCGCCACGGGTGATCTGGGATCAATTGATGCGTCCGGGAGCCTCCACGTCCTTGGGCGTCGCGACGCTGTCATCATCACCGGCGGGAAAAAGGTGCATCCTGCAGTTGTGGAAGCGGCGCTGCGGGCCACGGGTGTTTTCCCGGACGTAGCGGTGATCGGCCTGCCCGATGCGGAATGGGGCGAGGCGGTGGTGGCCTGTTATCCGGCTGGTCGCAGCGGCAAATTGAAGCTTCCGGCCTTGCCCGGGCTTGCGGCCTATCAGCGACCCAAGCGACTGGTCGCGATCAGGCCGTGGCCGCTGAATGCGCAGGGCCGCCGTAGGAAATTTGTAACGCAATCCGTTCCGGCTCAGCCCAGATTCACCCAGGAGGCCAGCCCGGCAGGCAGGGCCACGCGCTCGCGGAGTTGCAGGGAGGTGCTGACGTGTTCGGTGCGGACGCGGGCAGCGAGCTTTGCGATCGGATTTAGCCGGGTCAGCTCGTAGTTGAGGGCGAAGGAATTTTCGGAAAGTAACTCCGGTTTCACTGTGACGCGGACCTTGTCGCCGACGCGCAAGGGCCGGAGGTACTCGGCCGTGCTCTTTGCGATCGGCACGACAATGCCGTGGGCGGAGAAAAAGGTGGCGACATCGAGTCCGGCCGCGCCCAGCGCCTCCTCGTACGCCTCGTGGCAGATGGAGAGGTAGTTCGCGAAGAAGACGACGCCGGCGGCATCAGTGTCGGGAAAGTGAATGGTGCGCGAATAGGCGTACGGCATGGCTGAGAGCGTGGACAAAATGCCGGAGGCGGCGAGCCGGATTCCGCCAGCGCAGGTTCAGCGTGGTTGGCTCGGTCTATTTTTAGACCACGGATTTCACGGATGCCACGGATGAGGCCGAGTGATGGCCACAAGAGGCACAAGAAACGCAAAAGGCTCAGACTTGGATCATTTCTGCGCTTTTTGTGCCTTATGTGGCCATTGCCTTGGTATCCATCCGTGGCATCCGTGAAATCCGTGGTCAAAATTTGGTCCGCGCGCATTGAATCCACGGATCCGATAGAAAAAGCTTACCCTGCCCTGACCGTCCGTTAAGGGATGGGGGATGACCAAGAACGAGATCGCCGACGTGCTGGATGAAATCGGGCTCCTGCTGGAGCTGAAGGGGGAGAATCCATTCAAGATCCGCGCCTATCAGGCCGGGGCGCGCGCGGTGGAGGCGATCGAGGCGGCGGAATTCGCGCGTCTGATCCGCGAAGGGCAGCTCGGGACGGTCAAGGGCCTGGGCGAGGCGCTGGTGCAGAAAATCACCGAGCTCCACACGACCGGCCGGCTGGAGTTTTTCGAGAAGCTAAAGGCGTCCATCGAACCCGGCCTCGTGGACATGCTGGGCATCCCGGGCCTGGGGCCGAAGAAGATCCGCGCGCTGCACGCCAAGCTTGGCATCGCCGACATCGCGGCGCTGGCGGCGGCCTGTGCCGACGGCCGCGTGGCGCAGCTCGACGGCTTTGGCGAGAAATCGCAGGAGAAAATACTCACGGGCATCAGGCACCGGGAGGCCTATGGCAAACGGCACCTGTGGTGGGAGGCGCAGGAAATCGCGGGACCCATCCTCGCGGGATTGAAAGCCCTGCCGGCGGTCGAGCGCGCCGAGGCGGCGGGCAGCCT
>JBIJDP010000207.1:0-5213 GCA_044344065.1 Opitutaceae bacterium | reverse complement strand
GGATGGCGATGACCGGTTTCTTGGTGAGCGAGAAATTGCGGGTGACATTCGAGCCGCTGACAACCGTGCTCACCGAGTTGGTGCTGGTATAGTTGCTGGCGAAGGCGCCGACCTGCCAGGTGCCGTTGATGACCGGGAGCGAATAATTGCCGCTCCCGTCGGTCTGGGTGTTGACCGCATAATTCACGGTGCTGATCGTGGCATTGGCATAGACGTTGGCACCGCCGATGGCCTGGTTGCTGTTATCCGCATCACCGACAAAACCGCTGATCTGGGCGGTGGCGGTTTTGACCGCAAAGGTAATGCCGCTGATGGTCTGGTCGACTACGAGAGTGTAATTGACCGAGGGACTGACGACATTGAAGGAGGCGGCGCTGGAGGATTCGATCTGCACCATCCACGTGCCTGCGACGAGACCCAGGTCGAAGGTTCCGTCTCCTGCGGTTTGGGCCGAGATGAATTGGGAGGTGCTCTGGTTGTAGGCACTGATCATGATGGCAGGGACGGGCAGACTCGTGTCGGCATTGGTGACCGTGCCCGACAGGTGCGCATTGACGGCGGTCATCGTGAAATCGGTCTGCACGGCCTGGGCGCTGGAGATCACCACGGGCTGGCTGTTTGGCACGATATAGCCGGCCAGACCGGGACTCTGACTGGAGATATTCACGTTCCAGGAACCGGTCGTGACGCCCAGGACGTATTGTCCGTTCGCGTCCGTGGTGGCGTCGCAGTAGTAGGTGTTGTTGCTGTCGTTGGCATTCACCCGGATGCCGGCCAGAGGAGTCGTGCTCGCATTTTCCACCGTGCCATGAATCAAAGCGGTGGCCTTGACGACGCTGTCATCCGCATCGGTGACGGCGCTGACTGAGGTGTCCGCGGTGACATTGCTGTTCTGGTAGCTCAGATAACCGAGCTGCCGCAATGAAACCTCCGAGGTCTCAATTTGCCACTGGCCCGCAGTCACCGGCACGGAGTAGGTGCCGTCCGCACTCGTGCTGACAATGGTGACTTCGTCGGTCTGGGTGGAAATGAAGAGCTGCACTCCGCCAAGACCGGCGGCGGTGACGGAGTCGGCCACTTTGCCTGCGATGCTGGTGGTAGCGGCTGTCAGCACCAGATTTTGTGTCGGTGTGGCTGCGGCCCCCAGGACTGTGGGCGCAGTAAAACTCGCGATATAGCCGGGCTTGAATGGCAGTACCATGTACGAACCGACGGGGGCCTGAGCGGTATACTCGCCGGCGGCGTTGGTCATGACCCCGAGGGTGAATTCGCCGTCGGTCGCAGCATCGAGCAGGATCACGCTGGCGTATTGAACCGGATTGGTCCCGTCGGTGACCGTGCCCGAAATGGATTGGGCTTGGGCGGGATTGGTGATGGTCAGCGTTTTGGAGAATGTGCCAAACAACACGGTCGGACTGGAGATCCTGATGATCTGCGAACCGGCGATCCGGCCCAATTCCGACCCAAAGGCAGGGTGCAGTTTGATGCTGATCTGGCCATTAGCAGCCAAGTCCTCGTCGCCGGGTATGTTGGTATTGCGGACTCCGCCAATGGCAGTCACCTGTCCGTCAGTGACGGTGAACATTTCAGCGAGGAATTCACCGGCATCGGGTGTCCCGTCTGCATCCGCATCGGCGAACCGCTCAATGATGACCGCTTCTCCGTTGCTCAGGCCGGTCACTTGCAGGACCACCGGCGTCGTGGATGTGCTGCTCGTGGTGGACGGCGTGAGGGTGGCGTCAACCACGCCCAGGGCGGCGGTTGTGAACCATGAGATCAGGCCCAAGCCGATTCCCAGTTTGAGAAAACGAAAAATGCGGTGGCTGGGCGCAGCCAAGCCTGCGGGGCGCGATTGTGAAATCATGGAGTGGGGAGGGGTAATTACGCGCGGGGCGTTCCTTTTGGTATATGCAACTGCATGGCAAAACAACGCCAATGCAGGTCATGCGAGCCTGCCCCAATTGGTAGAAGTTGCGGTTACTGTGCCCAAACCGCCTGCGCTGAATTCAACGGGCTTCTTGGTCTGACTGAATCTGCGGAGCGGCCCGGTTGGGCCCGCCGGCCACCTGCGACTCGACCTGCTTCCACAGTGCCGCGGCGCGTTCGTTGATGATCTGCCGGCACTTGGCGATCTCGGCTTCGCGGGCGGCGCGGTTTTCCTCGGCGATCTTGGCGAGGTCGTCGAGGTTGTAGAGATAGACATTCTCCAGCTTGGCAACGTCCGCCTCCACGTCGCGGGGCAGGGCGAGATCGATGAGGAAAAGCGGACGCGAGGCCCGGCCGCGCATGGCGGTCCGGACATCGGCGGCGAGGACGACCGCATCGGGTGCGGACGTCGAGCAGACGACGACGTCGAACTGCGCGAGGTGCTCGGCGCGGTGCTCGAAGGGCAGGGCCGTCACATCGAGCTCGGACGCCAGGGCCATGGCGCGCTCGAAGCTGCGGCTGGAGACCGTCAGCGAGCTGGCGCCGCGGCTGCGGAAGGCCTTGGCGGTTTTCTCGCCGATGTCGCCGGCGCCGAGCAGGAGCACGCGGGTCGCCTCCAGCCGGCCGAAGATGTTGTAGGCCAGCTCCACGGCCACGTTGGCGATGCTGACCTGGCCCTCGGTGATGGCCGTGCTGGAGCGCACGTGCTTGGCGGCCTGAAAGGTCTTCTGGAAGACGCGGTTCAGCACCGGGCCGGTGGAGCGCCGGGCCTGGGCGGCGGCATAGGCGCCCTTGACCTGGCCGAGGATCTCGGTCTCGCCGACCAGCTGCGAATCGATGCCGGCGGCCACCTCGAACAGGTGCTGCACCGCGGCGGGGCCGTTCAGGCTGGTGCGGTATTTGGCGAACTCCTCCTCGGCGAACTGCTGGCGCTGGCAGAACGCGGACTGCACCCGGGCCGCGGCGTCGGGCGTGTCGGCCACCCCGTAGAATTCGATGCGGTTGCAGGTGTTCAGCACCGCGTATTCCCGCAGACCGGCGATGCTTGCCAGATCGGCGTGCAGTTGCTCGGCGGTGGGCGCGGGCAGCGAGAGCTTCTCGCGCACCTCAATGGGCGTCGTCCGGTGGGTGGCCCCGAAGACAAACAGGCCGGTGGCGTCGGGCGGAAGGTGGCTCATTTCCGGGAAGCGGCGGGCGTGGCCGGATTGCGGCGGTTGGCGTCCACCACACCCAGGGTAAGCAGGGCGAGGGTAAACAGGATGATGGCGGTCCAGGCGAAACGCCGGGCCCCGAGCTGGCCGCGGATCCGCAGGACCAGGGCGATGGCATAACAGGCCCACACCGTGATGGTGGTCAGCAGCTTGGGCCAGTGCACGATGGCGGTGTTTTGCATCCAGTGCACCGAGCCGACCGTCAGGGCCGCCGTGAGCAGCACGACCCCGAAGACCAGGAGACGGCCGCTGATCTGGTCGAGGTCATAGAGCGAGGGCAGAAAGGAGAACCAGCCCCCGATGAGCTTGTTTTTCAGGGAGTAATTGCGCAGCTGCAGCATCAGGGCCGTCAATGCGAGCAGCCCGAACACGCCGTAGCTGAAAAGGGCGAGTGCGGCATGGAACTCGATCCAAGGGTTGTTGCCGAAGATGCCGGAACTCCGGGTGCTGTCCCAGGCCGGGATCGCCAGCGAAACCAGCGTGAGGACCGCGGCGAGGCAGGAAGTGAAATAACCAAGCAGGCTGTTGCGGAAGGTCACGCCGATGACCAGATAGAGCGAGATGGCGGACCAGGCGGTGAACTGGAAGAGCTCGAACGTGTTGCCCAGCGGGCAGCCGCCGACGGCGAGCCCCCGCAGGTACAGGCCCGTCAGTTGCATGGCGTAGCCGGCCACGATGAGGAAATACGTGGCCACGTTGAGCGGTTTCCCGCCACGCAGCAGCGACCAGGTGCCCAGCAGGAAACCCACCAGGTAAAACTCGGCGGCCAGCCACATCCAGGTGCGGTCGGCAAAATTGGCAAACATGCCTAAAACCGTGCGGGGAAGCCCGCGGGAGGCAAGTCCCGCGTAGGCGGGGGCAGTCCGGGCCCGCCCCGGCGACCGGGGCGGGAACGCTGAACGCTTAACTTTTAACGCTGAACGCTCATGGACAGTAGGCTGCGACGGGTGCGAGCAAATTGAGGTGGAGAAGTAGGGCAGGTCAGAGGTCCGCCCTACTTGATCACCACTCCGTACTTAAACGTTCAGCGTTAAAAGTTAAACGTTCAGAGTTCCGGCGCAGCCGGCCACCGGCCGCACCGGCCGGCTTGTCTCGGCGGTGCGACCCGTCACGCTGCCCCGGCATGTGCGCTGCGCGCCTCCGCCCCGTTGTTCCCGAAGCCATCCAGCGACCCGCCCCGGCGGGGCCGGCGGGCGCGCGCCGGGTCCTTGCCCTGCGCCCGGAGCAGATTCATCCCGTGGTGCGCATCGCCCATCGCCTGACGGGCGGACTGCATATTCCCCGCCGCATCATCTTCGATTATGAACTGGTGCTGATGCTCAAGGGCGGCGGCGAATGGACCTTCAACGGTGAGCGCCGGGCGCTGGCCATCCACGATCTGCTGCTGATCCCGCCCTTTGTGCCGCACAGTTTTGAGGCCGATGCGGCGGCCGCCTCGGAACATATCGCCGTGCATTTTGATTTTGCCCCCGGCGTGCCCGCGACCGCGCGCGGACTCGACCAGCGCCGGCCGTTCCGGGTGCGGTTCACGCATGGCCTGGATCCGGGCCTCCAGCGGCGACTCTATGCCGGGCATCGTTTGGAACGCATGCTGCAGGCCGTGGTGACGGCCCATGGCGCCGGCGGCATCCTGGGACCGGCCACCGCCTCGGCGCATCTGGCCGGCGTCCTGCTCGCGCTGCTCGCAACGCCGGCCGGGTCCCGGTCCTCGCACGAACACCTGCGGCACCAGGCCCGGGTCGGGCAGGTGACGGCTTTTATGCACCAGCACCTTGGCAGCCGCGTTGATCACGCGGCCCTGGAGCGCGTCTCGGGCCTGAGCACGAGCCGGTTGCAGGCGGTCTTCCGCGAGGTGACCGGCTATCCACCCCTGGACTACCTGCGGCGGCTGCGGGTTGAGGAGGCCCGGCGACTCCTGGCGGACGACCGCCTCTCGGTGAAGGAGATCGCGGCGCGGACGGGTTTTCGCGACACGAGCCATTTCAGCAAGGTCTTCCGCCGGGAGGATGGATTGGCCCCGGCGCACTACCGGGCGGCCCTGCTGGCCGGCCGGCAGGAAAAATCGCCAACACCTGC
>JBIJDP010000206.1:0-5231 GCA_044344065.1 Opitutaceae bacterium | reverse complement strand
TTTTTCTTCGAAGGCAGAAGGCTAACAATTCCCCCCCGAAGCGCCAATGCGATTATTTCTATATCGGGATAAGGGGATTGTTTATCGACCGGACAATGGTGCGGGGCGGACGCTCTGGTAACATTTGCCGGGCAATACTTGGAAAAACAACCCCCTACAAAAATGAAAGCAGTGATACTCGCCGGCGGGCTGGGTACGCGTCTGGCCGAAGAAACCGTGCTGCGGCCGAAACCGATGGTGGAAATCGGCGGCAAACCGATTCTCTGGCACATCATGAAGGGCTATGCGCACTTCGGCATCACCGACTTCGTGATTTGCCTTGGCTACAAGGGTTACATGGTGAAGGAGTACTTCGCCAACTACCTCCTCCACATGTCCGACGTGACCATCGACATCGCTGGCAATCGCCTGGACATCCACCAGAACCATGCGGATCCGTGGAAAGTGACGCTGGTCGATACCGGCGACACCACCCAGACCGGCGGTCGCCTGAAACGCGTCGCCAGGTACCTGGACGACGACATTTTCTGCATGACCTACGGCGACGGCTTGAGCAGTCTCGATGTTGGCGAGGAGATCGCATTCCATCGGCGGCACGGCGGACTCGCTACCATTTGCGCGGTGCAGCCGCCGGGACGGTTTGGCGCACTCGAGCTGAATGGCGACAAGGTGGCCGGCTTCAAGGAAAAGCCCCTGGGCGACGGCGCCTGGATCAACGGCGGCTTCTTCGTGCTGTCGCCGCGCGTGCTGGATTTCGTCTCCGGCGACCCGATTCTCTGGGAACGCGAGCCGCTCGAAGGCCTGTCCCGCGCCGGCGAGCTGTTCGTCTTCCGCCACACCGGGTTCTGGCAGCCCATGGATACACTGCGCGACAAGAACCACCTGGAGGAGCTCTGGGCCTCCGGCAACGCCCCCTGGAAAGTATGGAACACATGAACATCCTGATTACTGGCAATACCGGCTACATCGGCCCGGTGCTGATCCGGCACCTGCGCCAAACCCTGCCGCATCACCGCTACGCCGGCTTCGACAACGGATACTTCGCCCACGTCCTGACCGGCGCCTCCCGCCTCCCGGAAACGCAGTTCGATGCCCAGTACTGGGGCGACCTGCGTGAATTTCCCAATGACCTGCTCGACAGCGTCGATGTCCTCGTCCATCTTGCGGCGATTTCCAACGACCCGATGGGCAACCGCTTCGGGCCGGTCACCGAAACCATCAACGACAAGGCCAGTCGTGCCCTGGCTGCCGAAGCCAAGCGGCGCGGCGTACGTTCCTTCATCCTCGCCTCCAGCTGCAGCATGTACGGTTACGCCGAAGGCGCCCCGCGCGACGAGTCGAGCACGCTCAACCCGCTGACGGCGTACGCCAGATCAAAGGTCAGCATGGAAAAGGCGTTGCAGGGCCTTGCCGACGACAAGTTCGTCGTCACCTCGCTGCGCTTCGCCACCGCCTGCGGCATGTCCGACCGCCTGCGGCTCGACCTGGTGCTCAACGACTTTGTCGCCTGCGCGATGACGACCGGGGAAATCACCATCCTCAGCGACGGCACGCCGTGGCGGCCGCTGATCGACGTTGCCGACATGTCGCGCGCGATCGAATGGGCAATCCGCCGGCAGCCCGGGGCTTCCGGCCCGGCCTTCGTGGCGGCAAACATCGGCAAGACCAACTATCAGGTGATCGATCTCGCCAAGGCCGTCGCCGCTGCGATCCCCGGCACCCGCATCAGCGTGAACCCCGATGCGGCACCGGACAAGCGCTCCTACCAGGTGGATTTCTCCCTGTTCCAGTCCATCGCCCCCGATCATCAGCCGCAAGTCTCGTTGCGGCAAAGCATCGAAGAACTCAAGGGCGGCATGGAACGGATGAACTTTGCCGACGGCGAATTTCGCAGTTCGGACTACATGCGGCTCAAGGTGCTCGAGCGCCACGTGCAGCACCGGCGCCTCACCGACGATCTGCGCTGGACCGGCACGAAGTAAAGCCGCGTCATCCACACCCACCACCGCCACGGACAGCCCATGAACCCAGACGAAATGCGCCTCGCCATCCTGCGGCAGGTGCGCGAATACGCGAGCACCGTGCTCGCACCCCAGCCCTTCGTGCCCGGCCAGACGTCGCTGCCCCCCTCGGGCAAGACCCTGAACGAGGACGACTTCGCCACGCTGGTCGACGCCGCGCTCGACGGCTGGCTGACCACCGGCCGCTTCAACGACAGCTTCGAAAGCGAACTGGCCGCCGTGGTCGGCGTCCGCTTCTGCAGGACCACGAACTCCGGCTCGTCGGCCAACCTGCTCGCCCTGTCGGCGCTCACCTCGCCGCAACTCGGCGCACGCGCCCTGAAGCCGGGCGACGAGGTCATTTCCGCGGCGGCGGGCTTTCCCACCACGGTCAATCCGATCCTGCAGAACGGCCTGATACCGGTCTTCGTGGATTCGGCGGCGCCCTGCTACAACCCGACGCTGGCCGCGATCGAGGCGGCCATCGGGCCGAAGACGCGCGCCATCATGCTCGCCCACACGCTCGGCATCCCCTTCGAGGTCGAGGAAGTGAGGGCGTTGGCCGATCGCCACAATCTGTGGCTGGTGGAGGATTGCTGCGACGCCCTGGGCAGCACCTATCACGGCCGCAAGGTGGGCACCTTCGGCCATATCGGCACCCTCAGCTTCTACCCCGCGCACCACATCACCATGGGTGAAGGCGGCGCCGTATTCACCGACGACCAGCAGTTGGCCAAGCTGGTCGAGTCCTTCCGCGACTGGGGTCGCGACTGCTGGTGCCCGCCCGGACGCGAAAATACCTGCGGCAAGCGTTATGACTGGCAACTCGGCGAACTGCCGCGCGGCTACGACCACAAGTACATCTATTCGCACGCCGGTTACAACCTCAAGATCACGGACATGCAGGCGGCCGTCGGGCTTTCCCAGTTGCGCCGCGTCGGCGACCTGATCACTGCGCGCAAGCGCAACTTCGCCCACCTCTGGCAGCGACTCTCGCACCTGCAGGAGTTTCTCATCCTGCCCGAAGCGACGCCGGGCAGTGATCCCTCGTGGTTCGGCTTTCCCATCACCCTGACCGAAGCCGCCGGCGTCGAGCGCGTCGACCTGCTGCGCTATCTGGATCAGAAGAAGATCGGCACCCGCCTGCTGATGGCAGGCAACCTGGTGCGCCAACCCTATTTCGCCGGCCGCCAGTACCGCATTTCCGGCACGCTGGACGGCGCCGACAGGATCATGACGAACTGCTTCTGGGTAGGCATTTATCCGGGGCTCGATGCCGAAAGGCTGGATTACCTCGCCGAGCAACTGGGACAGTTTTTCGGCTCGGGCTTCTGAACCTGGCGATGTCTGTACCCGCGTTCGCCCCGGTGCCGAGACCCGACCTCGATCACGTCCTGGCGCATACCGAATCGCTCTGGCGCGAGATGGCCGGTGCCTCGCTCTTCATCACCGGCGGCACAGGCTTCTTCGGCCTCTGGCTGCTCGAATCGCTGGCCTGGGCAAATGCAAGGCTGAAAGTCGGCGTTCGCGCCACGGTGCTGTCGCGCGACCCCACAGCATTTTCCAACAGGCTCCCGCATCTGGCCGCCGACAAATCGATCGCACTGCTCGCGGGAGATGTCCGCGATTTCAAGTTCCCGACAACCCGCTTCACGCATGGGGTGCACGCGGCCTTCGACTCCGGCCGCGCCATCGCCAACCCCCTGGCGGCGTTCGATACACTGGCGACAGGCACCCGCAGGGTGATTGAATTCGCTGCAAGGCAGCCGCTGCAACACATGCTCTTCGTCAGTTCCGGCGCCGTGTACGGCCCGCAACCGAAGGATCTCGAGCGGCTTGCAGAATCGCACCCGGGCGCTCCCGATCCCCTCTCACCCGCGTCGGCCTATGCGGAAGGCAAGCGCGTCGGCGAGCTCCTCTGCGGACTGGCCGCCGCCAACGGCCTGCCGGTCAGCGTCGCACGCTGTTTTGCCTTCCTCGGCCCCGGCCTGCCGCTGGATGGCCACTTCGCCGCCGGCAACTTCCTGCGCGACGCCCACCTCGGGCGGGACATCGTGGTGAAGGGGGACGGAACACCGCTGCGCTCCTACCTCCACGCCGCCGACCTGGCGATCTGGCTGTGGACCATCCTGTTGCGCGGGAAGCCGGGACGGGCCTACAACGTCGGTAGCGATCAGGCGATCAGCATCGGCGAGCTCGCCCGTCTGATCGCGGCGCAATCGTCGCACAGGCCGACGGTCCGGATACTCGGAACAGGAGATGGCGGCCCGCCTGAACGCTATGTACCCGATATCGGACGAGCCCGCTCCGAACTGGGGCTCGAACCAGGCATCGCCCTGGAACAAGGCATCCAGCGCACGCTCGCCTGGCTGGACGGGTGCCGCTTTTGAGCAAGCAGGCGCTGCGCCCCTGCCCGATCTGCCGCTGCCCGGAAGTGGATGTCCTGCATCGGCAGCTTCTGCGGCAACCCGAAACATCGCCCCTGCCCGGCGAATACGATGTGGTGGCCTGCCCGCAATGCGGCATGGTCTATGCCGATACTCCGGCGGCGCAGGACGCCTACGATCGCTACTACGCGGAGCACTCGAAGTACGAGGATCCCGCGGTGGCCACCGGCGGTGGCGCCAGCGACCTCGATCGCACACGGCTGGAACGGCTGGCCGACCGCGTCGCCGAGCGCGCCCCACCGACGGCACGCCTGCTCGACATCGGCTGCGCCAGCGGCGGATTGCTCGATGTCTTGCGCCGCCGTGGATACCAATCGCTGCATGGCGTCGATGCCGCCCCGGCATGCGTCGAACAGGTGCGGACGCTGGGCATCGCCGCCACCCGGACCGTGCTTTCGCAGCTGTCGTCCGCCAACATCGAGGGACCGTTCGACGTGATCGTGCTGTCGCACGTCCTGGAGCATGTGGTCGACCTGTCGGGGCTGATGGCTTCGGTCGCGAAGCTGCTGACCCCGAACGGGCTGCTCTATGCCGAAACTCCCGATGCGGCGCGCTACGGGAAATTCCCTTTCGTCCCCTTCTATTTCTTCGACAGCGAACACATCAACCACTTCGACACCATCCGCCTCGGCGCCCTGGGGTCCGTTGTCGGCTTCGACACGCATGCGGCGGGCACGACAGAACTCGCTGTCGGCCCGGGCGTTTCCTATCCGGCATGCTGGGTCTGGATGCAGGCGGGAGGCGGCGGCAAATCATCCGCCTTGCCGGCGAGCCGGGAACTCGC
>JBIJDP010000205.1:0-5233 GCA_044344065.1 Opitutaceae bacterium | reverse complement strand
CGCCTCCCCGCGCCGGCGCTTCCCGGTCAGGTCCCTTTCCCTTTTTACGACAGTGTTTTTCTCCCATGACTTTGTCCGCCCTCGGTTGGAACGACTGCTTCGCGCAGCACTTCCAGCCTTACTCCGACAGTGATTTTCTGCCTGCCCGGGTCGCCCGCGCCCACAAGCACGCCTGCGAGGTCTTCCTCGGGGCCGAACTTGTGCCTGCGGCCTGCACCGGCCGGATGCTCCATGACGCCGCCACCCGCGCCACCCTGCCAGTGGTCGGCGATTGGGTCGTCGTCCGCCTGCGGACCGGCGAACGCCGCGCGGACATCCATGCCGTGCTGCCGCGGCGCACGCAGTTTTCGCGGCGCGCCGCCGGCCCGCTCGCCGAGGAGCAGGTCATCGCCGCCAACCTCGACACCGTGCTCCTGCTCACCGCCTTGGATGGCAATTACAACCTGCGCCGCATCGAACGCTACCTGACCCTGGCCCGCGACAGCGGGGCCCGGCCGGTCATTGTGCTCAACAAGACCGACCTGCACCCCGACCCGGCCGCCGCCGAGGCCGAGACGGTCGCGATCGCCGCCGGCGCGCCGGTCGTCGCCCTCAGCGCCTCGCATGGCGATGGCCTCGACCGGCTGGCTCCCTGGCTGACGCCGGGATCCACCCTCGCCCTGCTTGGTTCGTCGGGCGTCGGCAAATCCACCCTCATCAACCGGTTGCTCGGCACCGCCCGACAATCCACCGCCACCCTCAGCACTGCCGTGAACAAGGGCCGGCACACCACGACCCGCCGGGAGCTCTTCGTGACGCCGGGCGGCGCCCTCGTCATCGACACGCCGGGTATGCGCGAACTGCAGTTCTGGGATCCGCCGGCGGAGGCGGTCGGCGACACGTTTGCCGACATCACCGCCCTGGCCGCGCAATGCCGGTTCCACGACTGCCGCCACGCCACCGAGCCCGGCTGCGCGGTGCTCACGGCGCTCGCCGACGGCACGCTGGGCGAGGACCGCTGGCAGAGTTTCCTGAAACTGCAGCGGGAACAGGCTTATGCCGCGCGCCAGGCCGATCCAAACCTCGCCCAGGCCAACCGCGATGCCTGGAAAAAGCTACACCGCGGCGTGCGCGCCCGGATGCGCTTTGAATCCGGGGAGTGATGAGGCCGGGCTTGGAAAGTAGGGTAGGTCTCTGACCTGCCTTCGGACGCCCCACCGCGGTAGCCTCACCAAATGGCGGGTCACAGACCCGCCCTACCTGGGCCACGATCGCCGGCCTTGATCTGGGTATACTCCCCATGAAGATTGACCCTCGGCGTCCTTCGGTCCTGAATTCCGTCACTATGTTCACCATCATCGGCGGCGACGGCAAAGAGTACGGCCCTGTGACGACGGAACAGGTGCAGGCATGGATAACAAGCGGTCGGGCAAATCTCGAAACCAAGGCGAAGAAAGCCGGCGATGAGCAATGGCGCCGGCTCGGTGATTTTCCGGAATTCAGCGGCAGCGGCAGCGGCGCGGCCGTGCCGCCACCTACGGCCACTCCGCCACCGACCTCCGCGGAACCCGCCGGCTCGATCAAGGTGGATCCCAAGGCCTATGCGGACGACCTCATCGCGCGCGCCGGCAAACTAGACATCGGCGGCTGCCTCGAGCGCAGCTGGAATCTCCTGAAGGCCAATTTCTGGCCCATCGTCGGCACGACCTTTGTGCTATTCGTGGTGATGCTTATCGCGCAGTCCATCCCGCTCCTCGGCATGCTCGTGGGCCTGCTGCTTACCGGCGTGTTCTATGGCGGCCTCTATGCCTTTTATCTCAAGAAAATCCGCGGCGAACCCGCGGAACTGGGCGACGCCTTCTGCGGATTCAGCCTCGCCTTCCTGCCATTGATGCTGGCCTCGCTCGTTTCCACCCTGCTCACGATGCTGGGAGTGCTGCTGCTGATTTTGCCCGGCATCTATCTGGCAATCAGCTACTCGTTCATCTATCTCCTGATCGTCGATCAGAAGCTTGAGTTCTGGTCCGCGATGGAAGTCAGCCGCCGGGTCGTCACCGCCCAGTGGTGGCGGATGTTTGGACTCGTGCTGCTCGGCGCCATCATCGCCGCGCTGGGTGTGATCGGCCTCTTCATCGGCTTCTTCGTCACGCTGCCCATCTTCATCGGCGCCGTGGTCTACGCCTATGAGGACCTCTGCCGTCCGCCGGCGAAGCCATAGGGCGGTCGGCAAATGCTTTCCCGCGGATCCCGCGGATGATCGCGGATAATATTTCCGTCATCCGCGTCGATCCGCGAGATCCGAGGTAAAGACTGAATTCTGGGCGGCGGTCGAGGCTCCTGACGGGGCCGTGCTAGGATTTCTGGCTGCCCGGCCGGAACCAGGCATCGAGCGAAAACTTGCCCGGACCGAAGCTCAGCACGAGCAGCACCACCAGCAGGAACAGGAACGGCGGCGCTTCCGTGAACTTGCCGGGATCGCGGAAGATCGCGCCCACTTCCTCGCGGTGTGCGGTCGCATAGGCGACGGCCATGGTGAAGACGAGCGGCACCGCCACCAATCGCGACCCGAGGCCGAGCAAAAGCAGTATGCCTCCCACGCATTCGGTGCCGCCGGCCAGAATGGCGTTCAACTTCGGCCAGGGCAGATCAAGGCTCGCGAAAAATCCCGCCGTGCGATCGAGGTGCGTGAGCTTGCCCCAGCCGGTCTGGGCAAACGACCAACCCCAGTACAGGCGCAGGACCAGCAGCAGCGGCGATTGCAGGGCGGAGCCGATTTTGGCGAGCAGCCTCTCGGCGGAGTTAAGGGCGTTATTGAGTCGCATCGGGGATTCGGGGATCGGATGAGAGGCTTGGCCAGAGACAATATTCCCGCGAGAAAACCAGCATCGCGGCGCAACAGGAGCGGTTTTATGCCGCGATTCTTACCCGCCCGCAGAACCATCCCAGCTGCATCCAGGTCATGAACCAGTCGTGCACCTGCTCCGGCTTCACCCCGCGGCCGGCCGACGCCACCGCCCGCTCCAGGGTCCGACCCGCGCGCAGGGCACCGAGGACCTTGAACGCCGGGGCTTCCAGCCGCTTGTAATAGATGCGGCCCTCGTGCCGGTGCACCGCCAGCCACACCCGCTCCGGTTTCGGCCGACGCAACCGCCGGTCCGAATTCCGGCCGGACCGCGGCCCGGCCCCGACCGCATTGCTGGCATCGCCGCGCAGCGCGCCCTGTTTCAGCGCGATCGCAAAGTCGTCGACCGGATATCGCAGCGCCAGCAGCCGGATATGGGGCTGCAAGCCCAGCCGCAGCTTCGCCGCCGGCCGGCCGGCGAGCGCGGCGGGAGTGAGCGGCGGACATGCGGCGCCGTCGTAGCACTCAACCTGCGCCCATTCGAATGCGGCCATGTCCGCCGCCAGAGCCGTGTGCGGTGCGCTCAGGTGCGGCTGCGTGCGGATGAACCGCTCCAATCGCGCCGGCAGGTCACGGAGGGTGAAGGAACGCGAGGGATGCTTTGTGAGATAGGCCTCGGCGAGGCGCATGAACTTTTTCTCCCCGAGCACGGCGCGCACCCCGGGCAGGTCCTCGTGCAGCGAGTCCAGCGTGCGGAACCAGTACATCCGGTTGTAAATCCCGATGCGCTCCAGCGCCGAGAGCCGGTCGTTGGCGACGGAAAAACTGCCGACCACCTCCGCCGCGGAACGGCCGTCGGACCAGCGGCGCTGCGGGCGGCTGCCGCGGGCCAGCGGACGGATGACGGCCTGCAGCATCAGGCGCTGGAAGGCGCGCAGCTCGGCCGTGCTGCGGATGCGTTCAGGAGCGCGGCGCGGCATGGGCTTGGCGGGCTTCGGCTATGTAGGCGTTGGCCTTGAGCGCCTCGGCGTGGACCTCGTCGAACGAGGGAATGCGGTCGTCCCACTCGAGGAGCGTGGCGGTGACGCCGCAGCACCGGATCGCATGGGTGTAGAGCTTCCAGACGGGGTCGAGCACCGGATGATCGTGCGTGTCGAGGAGGTACTTCTCGAACTTGGTGTGGCCCGCGATGTGCATCTGGCTGACACGGTGGTGCGGGATGCCGTCGAGATAGGCGTACGGATCGAAATCGTGGTTGCGCGACGAGACGTAGATATTGTTCACGTCGAGCAGGATTCCGCAGTCGGCGCGCTCGACGACCTCGGTGAGAAACTCCCACTCCGTCATCTCCGACTGGTGGAACGCCGCGTAGCAGCTGACATTCTCCACGCAGAGCGGCACCTCGAGGTAATCCCGCACCTGCCGGATCTTCTCCGCCGTGCGGCGGGCCGCGGCGTGCGTGTACGGCATCGGCAGCAGGTCGTGCGAATACGTGCCGTCCACGCTGCCCCAGCACAGATGATCCGACAGCCATGGCGTGCGCGTGCGTCGCACCAGCGCCTTGAGCCGCTTCAGGTGCGTCCGGTCGGGGCGGTCGGCCCCCGTCCACCATGAAGGTCTCGGAGATGATCTCGAACCAGCCCACCAGCGGCTTCTTTTCGAGGATGTGCCCGTAGTGGGGCACGCGCAGTCCGAGCCCAATGCCGTAATCGGTCTGTCCGTTGAAACGGTTGGCCGGCATACGCGGAGTTAATTCGGGAAAAATGGGTAGGGCGGACCGCCAACCGGCTCGGCGAGACGTCTCGCCCTACCTGAATGCAATCGCACCGGGTCCATCATTGGACCGGTGCGATTGGCGGTAGAACGCTTACTTCTTGGCCTCTTCCTTGGCTTCTTCCTTGGCCTTGCAGCCTTCCTTGCCTTTGCAGGAGGCCTTGTCCTTGCTCTCGGTCTGGGTGGACTGACCGGCGGCTTCGCCGGCGTAGGCCGAGGTGAGCGCACCGGCGTAAAGGCCGGCGATGGCGGCGGCCGTGATGATGAGACGCGATGATTTCGTCATGGTGTGGATGTACTTTCGGGGTTGATGACCGCCCAGAAGCGGCCAACGGGCCGCTCTCAATTCGGTCGGGGTAGGAGCGCTTTGATGTCCGGTTATTCCGGGATGTTCCACAAAAACTCCATGAGGGGAGCAAAACGCTGATAAAAGGGCGGGAAACCAAGCCGGGTTGACCCCGGATTTCATGGATGGCACGGATGCAGGCTCAAACCTTCCATACCGGTTTACCGGAGTAAGCAGCGGGAACGGAGCAGGACCAGGAATCGAGCCGTCGATCCCCGGAGAATTGCAACCCAGAGACACAGAGAAAACCGGGGCGGGTGTTAAGATTCAGGTTTTAGTTGTCAGGAATTATC
>JBIJDP010000203.1:0-5249 GCA_044344065.1 Opitutaceae bacterium | reverse complement strand
CTCGGCCGCCGCACGGGCGTCGCCGGTAGCCTTCGCGTAGGCCGCGCTGCCGATGGTGGCGAAGCATTCGCTATAAACATAGCGCCGCATCCGCAGCGGCCGGCCCTCGCGGGTGACGGTGAAGTAAAGCTTGCCGCCGGGGCCGCGGCAGTGGGCCCGGATGAAGTCGAGGCAGTGCTTCGACGCCGCGAGCCATTCGGGCCGCGGCTCCACGGTGTTGTACAGCGTCGCGAAGGTCCACGCGGCGCGGCCTTGCAGCCAGACGGCCTTGTCGGTGTCGATGACCGCCCCGTCCTCGCCCAGGCCGTTCAGCAGGCCGCCGCACTCGTGGTCGAGGCCGTGCTTCAGCCAGAAGGGAACCGTGCTTTCGAGCAGGCCGCGGCGGTAGGTGTCACGAAGCGATTGCAGGCGTTGGGGTGAGAGGTGCATGGGAAGGAGTTTAAACCGCTAAGGACGCGAAGGAACGCAAATTGGAGCCTGGGTAGCGCCCGGCCTCCGGACGGGCCCTACCCAAGAGGAAAGTTTCATTTCAACCAGCGACCGAACCAGTCGAACGCCTCGGATTGCATGGCGCGGTTGAACTGGTGATGGCCGGGATACCAGGAGGCGCGGAAGTGATCGGGGTTGCTGCTGGAAGCGTACACCGCCTTGAGTTGGTCCACGGCCCGCTCCATTTCCGGCACCGTGAACAGCGGATCCGCGCGGGTGTTCAGCACGAGTGTCGGGCGCGGCGCGCGGACACCGAGGATCTCCGGGTAGTCGAGGTCGCGCGGGAGGAGCGGCACGTAGCACATCCAGGTGTGGGTGACGCTCTTGTGGAGCACGAAGTCGCGCCAAGTGGTCATCATGCCCACGCACACGGCGCACTTCACCCGCCGATCGAGGCCGCCGAGGAACACGGTGCGCAGGCCGCCGCCGGAGAGGCCGCCGATGCCGATGCGCTCCGGATCCACGTCCGGCCGCGCGCACAGCATGTCGAGGGCCACGCGGTCTTCCGCCCAGAAGACGCCGGGCCACGTGGTGCCGGCGCTGAACAGGGACTTTGCCATGACATGCTCATGCCCAAGGGTCCACTGGTTGTAGTCGTTCATCCCCGCCAGCGAATCATCCGTGTCGTTCTCAAGCGTGCCGCGCACCGACGCCGGGAGGTCCGCCGGGCGTACGCGTCGGCTGCCGAAGGCGTAGGCATCATGCACCAGCACGACGAAGCCGCGCCGGGCGAGTTCGTTGGCCCAGGCGAGACTTTCGTAGGCGTCCGCGCGGTGCGACTGCACGAGTGCCGGCACGACGGGTCCGCCCTGCGCGATCTTCTCCTTGCCCAGAAATTTGAACCCGCCGTGGTCGTGCAAGGCGAGGACGCCGGGCAGCCGGCCGGTGGCGCCGACGGGCTTGATTACCCAGGCCTCGGTGCGCGGACCGTAGGGCAACTGCCAGGCGATTTCCTCGAAGGAGAGTCCGTCGTACTCCCAGCGACGCACAACCTCGGGGCCGGTCACGCCGGTGGTCGCCGGCGGCGCCATGCACTCGAGGATGCGCGCCCTTGCCCTGGCGCGCCGGGCGTCGAATTCGGACGCCGGGCATTGCTGCAACGACAGTGGACCCGGCTTGTCCGGCAGGAGTGACGCCGCCCAGGGACCGTAGGCACCGATCATGGTTTTCATGGGATTTATTATTTAACCACGGATTTCACTGATCAGAGGATGGCCACAAAAGGCTCAAAAATCACAAAAGAAATTCAAACCAGTGAACAGGAGGGAGCAGAGTTTGCAGGTGAATGCATTTTATGGGTTCGGTTATGGTGCCTTTTGAGCCTTCTGTGGCCATTGAATGTGATGACTCGTGGCTTGGGCGCATCCGTGTCATCCGTGAAATCCGTGGTTAAACTTCCTTCCACACAACCTCGCGCACAGGTTCGCCGGTGAAGTGGATTTCGATGCGCGTGCCTGCCGCGGTTTCCTGCAGCAGGCAGAAATCCGCCGGGGCCCCGCTGACCAGCGCCTCGGGCAGGCCGACAAAATCAGCGGGTTGGGTCGAGAAATACGGCCACACCGCGAGGGGCGTGGTGCGCAGCATCGCGGCGGCGCGGCGGATGCCCTCGATCGGCGCGAGACTGGAGCCGGCGTAATTGAGCTTGCCGGGCTGACGGACCACGCCGTCGACGCCGACCTCGACCTTCATGCCGGCGAGATCGAAGATGCCGGGTCCCGCCCCACCCGCGGCCATCGCATCGGTGGTGTAGCAGATGCGGGCCGGGTTCAGCACCTGGTGCATGAGGCGGAACAGCACAGGCGAAATGTGAATGCGGTCCGGGATGAGACTTGCCCGCAACCGCGGTTCGTCGAGGACGCGGAAGATGATGTTGTCGTGGCGGTGCAGTTCGGGCGGGCAGCCGTTGCCCAGGTGCGTGTAGCCCTCCGCCCCGGCCTCAATGGCGGCGTTGATCTGCGCCACCGTGCCATCGGTGTGGCCGAGCCAGACATGAAAGCCCAGCTCGCGGGCCACCCGGATCGCCGCCGGCGCCTCGGGCCACTCCGGCGCCACGGTAAGCAGGGTGGGCTCGTCGCCGACCACCGCCTTGAGCTCGTGCATGCGCGCGGCCGAGGGCGCCTGCATGTGCTCCGGCGGATGGGCCCCGTGGAAACCCGGCTTCGGGCTCATGAACGGACCCTCCAGATGCCAGCCCGCGATGCGCTGCCGCAACCGGGGCGAGGTCGCGCGCAAGGCCTGGTAATGCCGCAACCGGGCGAGCATTCCGTCCCAGCGATTGGTGATGAAGGTGATCAGGCTGCGTCCGCAGGCCGCGGCGGCCAATCCCTCCACGGCGCGTTCCAGTTCGGCCGCGGTGCAGTCGTCGCGCTGAAAATCCACGCTCGCGTAACCGTTGACCTGGATGTCCACCAGCGGCGGCAGCAGCACGGGCAGACCCGCGGGACCGCCGGGCAGCGGTTCGAGCGCAGTGATTTTGCCGTCCGCGCAGGTCAGCCGCACGGCGCGGCCGGTGCGGAAATCTACGGCGTCACGGGAAAGGGTTTTCATGGGAGGGAGGGCCGCCGGCCCGCAGGGTTGGGAAGCGGGCGGGCCGCCCGCGTTCCCAGGGTCATCCAAGTCATGTCATTTCGTCAGCAGCGACGACGAATCCTGGTCGAGATAGAGCTTACAATGCGCCTGCTGGCGCAGATAGCTGCCCGGGCAGCTCGTCGCGATCGGGCCTTCCAGCGATCCCTTCACCGCCACAGCCTTCCGCTTCTCCGGCACGACCGCGATCATACGGCCCACGCGGCACAGCGTCGGGATCGTGAGCGTGATGGCATAGGAGGGCACGGCGTCGAGGTTCGGGAAGTGCCCCTCGCCCACCTGCTGCAGGCGGCATTTCTGGTCGAGCTTCACGATCTTGATCGGCTCGGGATCGTTGAAATCGGCCACTTCCGGGTCGTTGAAGGCAATGTGGCCGTTCTCGCCGATGCCGAGGCAGCAGAGATCAAGCGGGGCCGAGGCCAGCGCCACGGCGTACGCGCGCATGGCCTTCAGGGGCTCGAGCGCATCGCCCTCGAGGTAGTGGGCGCCGGCGGGTTTCACGCGGTCAAACACGCGCTCCTTGAGATATTTCCGGAACGAGGCCCGGTGCGTCATGGGCATGCCGAGGTACTCGTCCATGTGGAAGAGCTCGACCTTCGACCAGTCGATGCCCGGGCGCCTGGTCAGATTGTCGAGGAACAGGTCCTGCGAGTTGCCCGTGGCAATGATGGCGCGGGCGTGCCCGCAGGCCTTGATTGCCGCGGTCAGCACCTCGGCCGCATCATCGGCCGCCGCCGCAGCCATGTCGGCCAGCGAGGCAAAGATGCGGACCGGCAGACGGTCCGCGTTGTAGGATTTGGTCGGGGAGGTATTCATGGATAAAGGGAAGTGAACGGAACCGGTCCCAACCATCAGGCTCGGGTCGGGAAAGTGACAATGGAAAACGCGGTCTCAGCTCCGGAGGAAACGGTCGGTCAGCCGGCGGTGCCAGCGGACATCAGCCCAGTTGGCAAAGTGCGGCTGCACGTAGTTGTGCGGCGTCCAGCCCCACATGCCGGCGTCGATGGCATCTTCGACACTCCATTCCGCCCAGTCGAGCAGCCAGCCCCAGTCGAGGTCGGGACTGTCGTACATGTACCAGGAGGCCCACGATTCCGTGGTCGTCAGCGGCATGCCGCGCTCGGCGGACCAGCTGGCGAAGCGCATCAGCTTCGCGCGCTGGCGTTGCCGCAGCATGGGCGCCATGGCCGTCGCGGTCTTTCGGCAGCGGTCGGAGAAATCCGCATGCCAGTCCGTGCGCTTGTAGAGATACGGCATGTGTTCGTGGAACTTCGTGCGCTGCACCCAGCGCGGATCCGCATCGGCGTAGAAATGCACGTCGAGGCAGTCGAGTTCGAGCGGCACGTCGAGCCAGCGTAAATCACCGTGGATTGACGCCGTGAAGCGCAGCACCGGAAACTCGCGCCGCAGCGCCGCCAGGGCGGGGTTCAGCTCCGCGGCGATTCCCGCCGCCTGCGCCGGGGAGAAGGCGGCCGCCGTGCCCCAGTCGAGGCCGGTTTCCTTTTTCATCCGCTCGAGAAAACCGGGAAAGAAATACGGCACCTCGTTGGCGATGTCGAAATAGACGAGCCGATCAAACCCGAACCGGCGCTTCCACTCGCGCAGCATGACGGCCCAAATTTCCGCCCCTTCGGAGAAACTGGCCGGCCGGCCCAAGGGCTCCGGACCCATGTGCGAACCGCCGGGCACGAGGCCGAACCACCACGCGCTAAGGGTGTAGTGCAGCGAGGGACTCGCGTGCAGCTTCTCCATAAACTCGATCAGCCACCGCCCCGCGGGCGCGGTCACGGCGGTGTTCCAGTCCCACGGCAGGTAGGGCGCCTGCGGATCGGGCCAGTGCAGTTCGCGGTCGGGCTGGCGCAGGTCGATCCACTGCGGCATCGGGTCGAGCCGCACGGTGTTGTAGCCGCGCTCGACGGTTTCATCCAGCACGCGGTCCCAATCGGCAAAACTCCCGCCCGGGCCGTGCCGCAGCAAAAAGGCCTGGTCCCACATCGCCATGGTGAGCCGGCGCGGAGTCAGATGAGCGCGCGGATCGTAGCCACCGGCGGCAGTTGACACCGCAGATGAGGTTCGGGTGGTCGAGGCAACTTGGGCGGGCATGTCCATGGGAAGAAACCAATGCCTAGAATGGAGCATGCGTCGCGTCGAGTCGCGAGGCCCGCAGGCTCCTA
>JBIJDP010000204.1:0-5249 GCA_044344065.1 Opitutaceae bacterium | reverse complement strand
TCGACCGTTCGATCGCCGCCATCGAGCGCGATTTCTACAAGCCCAACGTCGGCGCCCTCATGGAAATCACGGGCGCGGGCGGCGCGTTCCTCGACCATTTTGACGGGCGCACGCTCAATCCCGGCCACGCCATCGAGTGCGCGTGGTTCATCCTCCACGAGGCCAAGGTGCGGAACCGCGACCCGCGAATGCTCCAGCTCGGACTCGGCATCCTCGACTGCATGTGGGAACGGGGCTGGGACCCGGAGCATGGCGGCCTGCTCTACTTCGTGGATCTGCACGGCAAGCCGATCCAGGAATACTGGGCCGAGATGAAGTTCTGGTGGCCGCACAATGAGGCCGAGATCGCGACGCTGCTCGCCTTCCAACTCACCGGCGACCCGAAGTACGCCGCGTGGCACGGGATGGTGCACGAGTGGTCGCACCGCGTGTTCGCCGACCCCGTGCACGGCGAGTGGTTCGGCTACGCCCACCGCGACGGCTGCATCTCCACCCGTTTGAAGGGCAACACCTGGAAGGGTCCCTTCCATCTCCCGCGCATGCAGTGGTACTGCGGGCGCTTGGTGGAGGAACTGTTGGCGGAGAAAGCCAAACCCTGAATTTTAACCACGGATTACACGGATCAGAGGATGGCCACAAGAGGCACAAGAGACACATAAGGACCAGACATTGGGACGGGAGGAAGCTGAGGACACTGAGAGGAGTCTTATAGTTTGTTTCTGCTTTCCTGATTTCCACATCAGTAACCCTAAAATCTCACACTACGGGATTGGTTTCTGTGCCTTCTGTGCCTCTTGTGGCCATCCTCTGATCCGTGTAATCCGTGAAATTTGTGGCTATATTCCTCCCCCATGAGCCTCGCTGTATCTCCCAAACTTCGTCCGGTGCTTGATCCGGAGTTTTTGCCCGCGGTCCTTTGGAACCGGGCCTACCGCGGGCTCGTTGCGCGCGATCCGGGGGCGCGGCCGTTCGCACTCGCGCTGATCCGCGCCGATGGCAAGGCCTCCGTGCATCGCGACCACGTGCTGGCCGCCGGCCATCCGGCCGCGGCGCACACGCTGCGCTACGTCGAGCGGCTGCTGAAGTTCCTGCTCTGGCAGAAAGGTGGTTGTCGCGTGCTGGTGGCCGGAGTCGACGAAATTGCTGCAGCGCTCGCGAAGATCTACAGCCCGGCCGGCGAGCGCGCCTTCGATCATCTGTTCATGGGTGAGAAGGTGCAGGGCCCGGTCTTCTCCCTCGCGTCGGCAAAATTGGATTCACTCCCTTCCGACGACGATTCCTCGCTCACGATGGGCCGGCACCTGGACGGCTGCCGCATCGGCTTCGACCTCGGCGGCAGCGATCGCAAGGCCGCGGCGGTCATTGACGGCAAGGTGGTCTATTCCGAGGAAATCCGCTGGGACCCGTATTTCCAGCAGGACCCGGCCTACCACATCGAGGGCGTGCACGACACGCTCACCCGCGCCGCGGCGCACCTGCCGCGGGTGGACGCCATCGGCGGCAGTGCGGCGGGTGTCTATGTCAACAACGAGGTGCGCGTCGCCTCGCTTTTCCGCGGCGTGTCCGCGGACCAGTTTGAAAAGCACATCCGCCGCATGTTTTTCACGCTGCAGGCGCGCTGGGGCGGGGTGCCGTTCGAGGTTGCCAACGACGGCGAGGTCACCGCGCTCGCCGGCTCGATGTCCCTGAACGCGAACGCCATCCTCGGCCTCTCGCTCGGCACCAGCACGGCCGGCGGCTACGTCACGCCGGCGGGCAACATCACGCCCTGGCTCAACGAACTCGCCTTCGCCCCGGTAGACTACCGCGCCGGCGCGCCGCGCGACGAATGGTCCGGCGACCACGGCTGCGGCGTGCAGTATTTTTCGCAGCAGGCGGTCGGCCGGCTCGCGGGGCCGGCGGGCTATTCCTTTCCCGCCACCCAGCCGCTGCCGGAGCAGCTCGTGGCCGTGCAGGAGGCGATGCAGGCCGGCGACAGGCGCGCCCGCGCGATCTTCGAGACCATCGGGGTGTGCTTCGGCTATGCGATCGCGCACTACGCGGACTTCTACGAACTGCGCAACCTGCTCATCCTCGGCCGCGTGACCTCGGGCGAGGGTGGGGAGGTCATCCTCGCGCAGGCGGCCGCCGTGCTGCAGGCCGAGTTCCCCGCCCTGGCGGAAAGGATCCGCCTGCGCACCCCGGACGAGCAGGACAAGCGCCACGGCCAGGCCGTGGCCGCGGCGAGCCTGCCAGCATTGCGGAAGTGAGGGGTGAGTCGTTCTGACCATCCCGTAGGTCCGCCCCGTAGGCCAGCGCGCTGACCTGCGTTGGATCCAACATGCATTGCGCAAAATCTGAGCAGCGTGCGGGATTGCCAAGGCCGCCGACCGTCGGCCAAATCAGCGGGTCGCCCGGATATCCGGCCGTCGCCCTGATGCTTCCCCGTATTCGCGCGATCCTGCTCAGCCTCGCCGCCCTGGCCCTGGCGGTGGCCGGTTTCTGGTGGTCCGGCCGCAGTCACGAGCCGCCACCCGCGCCCGGCCGCAAGCTGGTGACCTGGGTGCATTTCGTTTCGCCGTTGAAGCCGTACTACGAACGGCAGGTGGCGGAGTTCCAGCGGCTGCACCCCGACATCGAGGTGCGCATGATATTGGTGCCGATGAGCGAGTACCACATGAAGTTCAAGACCCTCGCCGCCGCCGGCCAGGCGCCGGATCTGTTCTATTCGGGCGACGTCTGGCTGAGTTACCTGCTGCCCTTCATGCGCGATCTCACGCTCTGGGTGGAGCGGGATGCCGTGGAAATTGGGCTGGACGATTTCTTCCCAGAGATCCGCGCGGCGCTCCGGCACGAGGGCCGCTACTACGTCATGCCGGAGCATGCGAACGTGGCCCTGCTGTACTACAACCGCCGGCTGTTCCGCGAGGCGGGTCTGCCCGAGCCGACGGAGGACTGGACCTGGGAGGATCTGGTGCGCAACGCCGTGGCGCTCACCCGGCCGGCCACGGCCGATGATCCCGGCGTGTGGGGTTGCGGCCGGATGGAGGGTTGGTGGGGCGAGTGGCTCACCTACGTGCGCCAGGCAGGGGGCACGGTGTTCACGGCGGACGGCCGACGCTGTGCGCTGGATTCTCCGGCGGCCATCGCCGGGCTGCGCTTCTTTCAGGAAAAGGCCCTCAAGCACCAGTACAGCGCGCCGGCGGGGTTCGAGCCCCTCAACGGTTTCGTCAACGGGCGCCTCGCCATGGTCATGGGCGGCCACGTGAATTACTGGCCCAACTACAACCAGATCGCCGGGCTGGACTGGGACATCCAGCTACTCCCGGCCGGTCCGGTGACGCGCAGCGGCGGCGAACTCGCGATCGCCGGCTACGGCATCAACCGCCACACGCCCTATCCCGAGGAGACCTGGGCGCTGCTCAAGTTCCTCACCCGGAAGGAGGCCGCGATGGAAGTCATGCGCCACGGCAGCGTCTCGCCCCGGCGTTCGGTGGCCGGGGCGCAGATTCACGACCGCGCCCCGGGGGACCGCCCGCGCAACATCGCCGCCGCCTACAGGCAGATCCAGTATGCGCAGCCCATCCCGCGCCATCCGCATTACATCGAGATCATGCTCCAGATCGTGCAGCCCGAGGTGGACCGCATGGTGCAGGGCGTGCTCACCCCGGAGGAGGCCGCGCACCGCGCCGCGGACGGCGTCAACGCCTTCCTCGCCACCTTTGACCGGGCCAGCCCATGAACTTCCGTCGCGCCGAATTATTCTGGTTCGTGGTCTTCGCCGGTCCCGCGCTGGCCGGCTTCGCGGTGTTCAATCTCTGGCCGATGCTCTACTCGCTCTGGCTGAGCTTCTGCCAGTACGACGTCGTGGCCGCGCCGCGCTTCATCGGATTGCGGAACTACCTTTATCTGATCGGGGCGGACCCGGCGTTCTGGCCCTCGGTCAAGGTCACGCTCCTTTTCACCGTGGTGCAGGTGCCGCTGTCGGTGGCGTCGGCGCTGGGCGTGGCGCTGCTGCTCAACCAGCCGGTGCAGGCGCGCGGCTTCTGGCGGGCGGTCTATTTCCTGCCGTCGATCCTGCCGCAGGCCGCGAGTGTCGCGGTGTTCGTCTATATCTTCCAGGCCGACGGCGGCCTGCTCAACCGGCTGCTCGCGCTCATGGGCATCACGGGTCCGGCGTGGACCACCTCGCCGGCCTGGGCCCTGCCGGTGGTGGTGCTCATCAGCCTCTGGGGTTTCGGATATCCCATGGTGATTTTCCTTGGCGGCCTGCAGACGGTGCCGCGCGAGCTGTACGAGGCGGCGCACATCGACGGTGCCGGGGCGTGGGCGCGGTTCCGGCATGTCACGCTCCCGCTGATTTCACCCGTGCTGTTCTTCAACGTCGTCATGGGCGTAATCGGGGCGCTCAAGGTCTTCGACCTCGCCTATGCGTTCGGCGCCGCACAGGGGCTGATTCCCGGTGGCCCGGCGCGCGCGACGCTCTTCTACGGGCTCAACCTCTACCAGCAGGCCTTCACCTATTTCCACATGGGCCTGGCCAGTGCGATGGCGTGGCTGCTGTTCGCCGTCATCGTGGTGATCACGTGGCTCAACTTCCGCCTCAGCCGCCGCTGGGTGCACTACGGGGACTGACATGGAACACCATCGCTCGCGCCGGCTCACCTTCCTGCTGACCGCCCTGCTCGCGCTCGGGGCGCTCGTCATGGTGCTGCCGCTCGGCTGGATGCTGCTCACCAGCCTGAAGACCTTCCCGGAGATCCTGCGCAATCCCACGCCGCTGCTCCCGGCCCTGCCGCAATGGGTCAATTACCAGACCGTCTGGGACGGGTTCGCCTACCACCGGTTCTTTCTCAACTCTGTCTTTGTCGCCGCCATGGTGGTGACCGGCACCGTGCTCACCTGCTGTCCGGCCGCCTACGCCTTCGCCTACTACGAGGTGCGGCACCGCGACCTGCTCTTCGGCCTGCTGCTCTCGACCCTCATGCTGCCGGCGCAGGTGACGATCATTCCGCTCTTCAAGGCCTACGCCGCGCTCGGCTGGGTCAACACCTACCTGCCGCTCGTGCTGCCGGCCTGGCTCGGCGGCAACGTCTTTGGCATTTTCCTGCTGCGGCAGTTTTTCCGCACCGTGCCGAAGAGCCTCATCGAGGCGGCGCGGCTCGACGGCGCTTCGGAATGGTCCATCCTCTGGCGGCTCGTCGTGCCCATGAGTCTGCCCGCCGTGCTCACCGTGGTTTTGTTCACCTTCCTCTGGAGCTGGAACGACC
>JBIJDP010000202.1:0-5252 GCA_044344065.1 Opitutaceae bacterium | reverse complement strand
CCCTCAGATGTCCGTACCCCCGACAACCCCGCTCAACATCGGCCTGCGCCGTGAACCGTTTTTCGACGATTGGCTGCTGGAAAAAACCACCGGCCTCGCCTGGGAACTGGCCGACCCCGTTCCCATGGGCACCGGTCTTGTCTTCGACCAGCCATGGGAAGGACCCTACTGCGGCTACCTCACCCTGATCCATGACGGCGACCGTTACCTGCTCTATTATCGCGGTCGCGGCAACCTGCCCAATTCGGAAACCACCTGCCTCGCCCTCAGCCGGGACGGCTGCAACTGGCAGCGCCCCGCCCTCGGCATGCACCGGTTCGCCGGCAGCAATGACAACAACCTGCTCTTCGCGAACAGTCCCGAGCTCACGCACAATTTCACGCCGTTCCTGGACACCAATCCCGCCGCCGACCGCTTTACCCGTTTCAAGGCGGTGGCCGGCGAAAAGGGGGGGCTACTGGCCTACGGTTCGCCCGACGGCATTCGCTGGCACATCCTGCAGGACACCCCCGTCTTCACCCAGGGCATCTTCGATTCGCAGAATGTCCCGTTCTGGTCGGCGGGCGAGGGCTGTTACGTGTTGTATTTCCGGGTGTGGACCGGCGAGGGCTACAGCGGCTTCCGCACCATCGCCCGTTCCACCTCGCCGGATTTTCGTCATTGGAGCGAGCCGCAGCGCATGACCTTCGGCGACGCGGCCCAGGAGCACCTTTACACCAACGCCACCCAGCCCTACCCGCCCGCACCGCACCTCTACGTCGCCCTCGCCTCCCGGTTTGTCCCCGGCCGACAGTGGATGAGTCGCACCGAGGCCCTGGCCCGTGGCGTCCAGGACGGCCGCGAGGGAGATGTCTCCGACCTCGTCTTCATGACCAGTCGCGGCGGCAGCGAGTATCGGCGGCAGTTTCCCCAGGCCCTCGTCCGCCCCGGCCCCGATCCGACCGACTGGGTCGGCCGCAGCAACATGGCGGTGCTCGGCCTGCTCGAACTGCCCGGCAACCGCCTCGGCTTCTACCGCCAGCACGGTTACGGCACGACGCACAACCGCATTGAACTGCAGACGCTGCGCACCGACGGCTTTGCGCGCCTGCGCGCGGGAGCTGCTCCCGGCACGGCGCTCACCCGGGCCTTCATTGCCGCCGGTAGTAAGCTCTGCCTCAACTTCGCCACCAGCGGCGCCGGCTCCGTCCGCATCGAGGTGCTGTCCGCCGACGGCACGCCCCTGCCCGGTTTCTCCGCTGAGAGTGCCCCAGCGATCTTTGGCGACAATGTCCACTATCCGGTCACGTGGGCCAAGGAACGGTCATGGGCGCAACTCGCCGGCCAGGCCGTGCGCCTGCGCTTCACGCTGCAGGAGGCGGACCTCTACGCGCTGCAGCAGCAGTAGTGGGAGCGCGGGCGGCCCGCCTGCAATGTAGGGCACCTCTCCAAAACAGGCGGTTTTCCTGTAGGAGCGGCTTTATGCCTCGATGTTGCGCTTCCCATCGCGGCATAAAGCCGCTCCTACAACCGGACCTCACCGTGACAGACTGGCGGGCAACCCAATTTGAAGACGTACCCCAGTTCAATGCGGGCGAACCGCCCGCGCTCCCAGAGGTAAATTGAAGGGCTGGAGCCTGTCGTGGTGTTATGCCGGGCAACCCGCCACTCCCATGAAAGCTCTCCCTGCCACTTGGGTGTTCATGGCCCTCACGCTCCCAGTCGCGGCTCAAATTTCGCCCGACCGCCCGGATTTTCAATCGGCCAAAATCCACGAAAACACGACGCCGCGCTACCCCCAGGCCCTGCTGGCCACCCAGCGCAAGGGCGACAAGGCCCGCATTATGATCAATGTGGACCGCGATGGACGCCTCGTGGACTGGCTGGTCATTGGCTACACGGACGTGCGCTTTGCCGATTCCGCGGTGGCGGCACTCAAGGAGTGGACCTTTGAACCGGCCCGCTGGCAGGGCTCGCCCGTGTCGGTGTGCATTCCGCTGACGTTCAACTTCGAGGTCGAGGGAGTGGTGGTGTCGATCACCGCGCTGGAGGCCATGCAGTCGCTGATGAGCTCGCTCAGTTCACAAGACCAGCGCGAGGTCTACGCCCCCTGCACCTTCCGCGAATTGGACCGCATCCCGGTCCCGCTGCACACGGTCACCCCGGCCTACCCGAAGGAACTGGTCGCGCAAGCGGTGGAAGGCGATGTGACCGTCGAATTTTACATCGACGAGCAGGGCGCCGTGCGGATGCCAAGCATCATTGGCCGGCCGCCGCGACAACTCGCCGAACTGGCCGTCGGTTCCGTGAGCCAGTGGAAGTTCGAACCGCCCACCAGCAAGGGCCGCCCGGTGCTCGTCTGCGTGCGGCAGGTCTTCCGTTTCAAGCCCACCGCGAAGGAAACGGCAGCCCCCGGCGGTTAAGGTGGATTTGGATGGGAATTGGCACGGAAGGTCAGCCCGCTTGCGGGCGCGATTGGGACACGCCTGCAAGAATCGTAGCATGCCGAATGTGCGTAACCGGACACGCCGGCCTTGCTGTAGGAGCGGCTTTATGCCGCGATGAATCGCCGCCGATCGCGGCATTAAGCCGCTCCTATAGCAGGCTCCGCTGCACGCCCGCTCATGCGGCGCTGTTTGAAGACGTCCCAAAGCGCGCGCCAGCGCGCTGACCTACCGCTGCATTAATGCCTGGCTCAACCGATTGCCATGCCTCCGCTCCAGCCTCCGCACGCCCCTCCACGCTCCCCGTTTTCACGCCCCCGCATGCGCCGGGAGCCGTGCCGCCAGCTCAAGCTTCAACTGCTGCCGCGCCCGGTACAGGCGGGTTTCAACGCCGCGCTCGGAACAGCCGAGGATCGCCCCCACCTCGCGATACGGCAGTTGATCATAATAATGGAGCAGCAGCGTGACGCGCAGATCGTGCGGCAGATGCCCGATCGCGGCCGCGAGGGCGGACAGGTCCTCGGCCTGTTCCAAGGCATCGCCCGGGGCGGGATCGGACGCGGCCAACCCGGGATTCCCCCCAATCATTGCCCCTCCATCATCATCCCCAACCGGCGCGTCGAGGCTGAGTGCCGCATGCCGGCGCCGCCAGCGGTGCTGGTTGTGGCAGAGATTGCCCAGGGTGGTGAAGAGCCAGGCCGACAGGTTGGTGTCCGCCCGCAACCGCAGGCGCTTCTGGTGGAGCCGCACGAAGGTCTCCGTCACCAGTTCGCTAGCATCCGCGTCGTTCTGCAGATAGCGCCAGGCAAAAGCGAACAGCGGGCGCTCCCAGCGCGCCATGATGCGGTCCAGCGCCCCGTCGTCGCCCTGCCGGAGGCGGAGCAGTTCGGCCTGGTCTTTGGCGGGGTCGGTTTTCACGCGGCAGGGAGTCCGCGATATCAGTTGAGCACCTGGGCGAGGGGTCCGTGCCGCACCGGTTCCAACAGGGCCAGGTAACGTGTCCGTTGTTCCGGGGTCATGACTTTGCTCGCGGCCAGGATCAGCTGGCGGGTCGACTCCGTACAGGCCTGGTCCACGGCACGCCGCTGCTCCACAAAGCGCGCAAATTCCAGGAAATCGACCTGGCCGGTGATCCGCCGGCCGCGTTCGAACGCCGTCAGCTCATCCCGCAGTCGCGCCACCTCGGTCTCCAACGCCAGCAACCGCGGGCTCGATTGCTCGTGCAGCGCCTTGATGCGGGCGAATTGCGCCGGCGTGAGCTGCAGGTCGTGCTGGATCCAGGCCAGTTGCGCCGCCAGATCGCCCGACTGTACCGGCCGGTGCACCCCGAGCCAGCCGAAGTAGGCCGACACCCCGCCGGCCGCACCGGCCAGAAGGACCATCAACAGGCGTTTCATGAGCGGGGGGCGGCGGGCGCGCCGTCCGGTTGGGTCCCGGCGAACGACGGATCGATCAGCCGGAGGTATTGCCGGGCCATCTGCACATTGCGCTCGGCCTGGAGCCGCGACACCCGGGCCTCGGCCAGAAAGAGTCCCAACAGGACGCAGGCCGTCACAAACACGAACGCGAAGGACGGCCGCGCAAACACCGCCTCCAGCCGGACCAGCCAGTCCGGTTGCCCCTGCCGGGCCTTCGCCGCGGCGATCCGGCGCCACACCTCGGGGGCCACGGTCCCGGACGGCGGCGGGGCATCGCGCCAGTTTTCGAGCAGGGGATCGAGCGGTTCGCGGGGAGGCGGCATGGGCTTCGTGGGTGGCAGACCGCGCAGTGGTAACCACCGACGGTCGGAGGCATAACACCATCCGCGGCAAAAGTCCTTCAATTTCCCCGCCGGACAGTCCCAAGTCGCTACTCCGTTGGGTTTCTGGACCGCCGCCCTGAGTTTAATTTTTCCCGCGGATACCCGCCGGTGAGAAGTGCCGCACACAAGACCTGACGCAGCAGTACTGGACCCCGGGATTGTCGTGCCGATCGGCATGCACCGGGTTGAAATCGCAGGCCGACCCCGCGGCGCATGTGAAAAATTGCGCCATCAGGCACGGGCTGCGCGACTTACGGCGTCTAGGGTATCGGAAAACTTGATCCGCCGATCGGCGCCCGCATTGTCCGCCCGTTCTTTCATCGCCTAAGGCGGCGCGCCTTCCTGCGCGTCGACACGGGGGAACCAAATTCCGCCAAGCACTCGCGCGGCGGATGGGGCGCACGGAGGCAGGCAACTGCCGCCAAGGTCACTTCCTGGGACCAAGCCCGTCAGCTAACCTCGTCGGCAACGGGAAGGGTGATCCACTAGGGCTCCACCAGTGCGGATGACTCCACGGTCTCCCCACACTCACTGCGTCCGCACGCAGCGACGGGAACACCGCCGCCGCCCGGATGCCTGCCGGAGACAGTCCATGCCATCCCCATCGTTCCTCGGGTCGCTAAAGGCCCTCGTGATCGGTCGCGCCTGCTCGCTGACCGACCAGCGTCTGTTCCACAAAGTCTCGCTTATCGCCGTGTTTGCCTGGGTCGGACTCGGGGCCGACGGCCTTTCCTCCTCGTGCTACGGCCCGGAGGAAACCTTCCGCACCCTCGGTTCGCACCCGCACCTGGCCGTGTTCGTCGCGCTCGCCTCGGTGGTCACCATCGTCGCGATCTGCGCCAGTTACGCCCAGATCATCGCGCTGTTTCCCTCAGGCGGCGGCGGCTACCTCGTCGCCAGCAAGCTGCTGTCGCCGGCGGCCGGCATCGTCTCGGGCAGCGCGCTGCTCATCGACTACGTGCTGACCATCACCATCTCGGTCGCGAGCGGGGCCGACGCACTCTTCAGCCTGCTCCCCCCGCCCTGGC
>JBIJDP010000201.1:0-5293 GCA_044344065.1 Opitutaceae bacterium | reverse complement strand
TCCAGGGTGGTTGCGGCGGCTAACAACAGCATGTCTTCCACATAACGGTCCGTTCGGCTGAGACGAGACGAAATCGGAAGCCGCGAGGATTTGGCGGTTTTTTCACACGTACCGCGCGGCGCGGCCGAGATAGTTCAGCATCCAGATTTCCTTCCAGACGCGGTAGCGGCCGGCCTGGGAGATCTTGCCGAATTCCTCGCGCTCGGCCGGCGGATTCAGGAAGCCGAGGCGGGTGTTGAGCTGGTCGAGTTCGTGCTGTTGCGCGTTGAGGTCGGTCAGCGGATCCACGGCAAAGGCCGCCGGCTCCTCGCGCGCGAGGCGGGCCTGGTGCCGGGCCAGCATACGCGGCAGCGAGCGGCGCAGCGGCAGGCGCTCGACGAACCAGTGCTCGGGATAAAACCCGGCAAACGGAATGTAGAAATTATCCGTCACAAAACGGCTGCCGTCCGCACTCAGGGAAATCAGCGAGTAACAAACCCCGATGGCGCCACCCGCCTGCGGGAGAAACGTGATGTGGATGCGGACCTTGGCCGCGGCATCCTGATAGACCGCCACCCGCAGGTGGATGCCGCCACCAATCTCGGCCCGCAGGGCCTGCACGGGCTTGAAACCCTGCGACCGCAGCCATTCGCGAATCCGCAGCAGACGCGGTTGCACCGGCCACTCCTCGCCGCCGGGAGATGGGACGTAGCGGGGAAACAGCGGCAGCGGACTGACACTCAGGGCCTGGATGCCGAGCCAGTTGTAAAGCGTGTCGCCCATGAACCAGAGCAGCAGGAACACGATCACCAGCGTCCAGTAGGGCCGGTCGATGAATTGGAAATCCACGCACACGTGCGCGGCGCCGAACGCGAAGATGAACCAGCGCAACCAGCGTTCGAAGATCGCCAACACCGGCGAGCCGAGCCGCAGGTTGACCTGCGCCAGCGCCAGGGAGGCGGCGATGGCGGCGAGCAGGAAGTAGGCGGGTTCCATGACGAAGGACAGGGGAGATTGGCGGAACGGCCGGGGGCAGGCGATCCTGCGCGCGACCGAAAAACAACGACCTCGGATAAAATCAGCTCAGCCGCACGGGCATGATGACGCAGATGAAGCTCTCCAGGGTTTTGAACACGCCGGGGCTCACTTCATCCTTCACCTCGAAAAAGACCTCGTCTTTCGTGAGGGCGCGGAGCGGATCCATCACGAAGCCGGGGTTGAAAGCCACCTGCAGCTCGGGCCCGCTGTAACCGATGGCCATGGACTCGTGCGCCTCGCCGAAGTCCGGGCTCTGCGCCGTGATCTCAAGCAGGTTGCTCGAAAGCTTGATCTTGACGGAGTTGGATTTCTCCGAGCAGACCAGCGCGGCGCGGTGCACGCATTGCAGGAAGAGCTCGCGCTCCAGCTTGATGCGCTGGTGGGTTTCCTTGGGAATAACCTGTTGGTAATTCGGATAATTCCCTTCCACCACCTTGGAATAGAGGTAGACGCTGTCCACCAGGCCGCTGCTTTCCTTGTCCGTCGCAATCTGGAAAGCCGCGCGGCGGTCATTAAAGTTGATCTTCACCTTTTCACCCTTGTCGAGCAGGCGCAGGAGTTCGCCGACGGTGCGGGCGGGCAGGATGATGGCGCCGGCGCTGCTGGCCGGCACTTCCATCTCCTTCGACACCAGGGCCAGCCGGCGGCCGTCGGTCGCGACGAGGGAGAGTTTGCCGTCCTTGAAGTTGAAATAGACGCCGTTGAGGATGTAGCGCGTCTCGTCCGTGGACTGGGCGTAGGCCACGCTCTTGAGCATGGTGGCGAGCTCGGCCTGTTCCAGCGAGTAGGCCTTCTCGTCACCAAACTCGGGCAGGGGCGGAAACTCCTCCTTGCCGATGCCCATGATGCGGAAATTGGAGCCGCCGGACGCCAGTTTCACCTGGTGGTTGGGCGTAGCATCAACCGTCACATCAACGCTGGGCAGTTCGCGCACGATCGTCGCGAGCCGCTTCACCGGCAGGGTGACCGAGCCGGTTTCCTTCACCTCGGCCTTGATCTTGCAGCGGATGCCGAGATCGAGATTCGTCGTGGTGAGGGAAATCTGATCCTTCTCCGCTTCGATAAGCACGTTGCTCAGGATGGGCATGGTGGCTTTGGAGCCAACCACGTTGAGCACCTGGGCGAGGCCGTTGGCGAAATGATCGCGATTGATTTTGAATTTCATGGATGCGGGGCGAAGGGTTCCTGCGAGAAACTAACAAAGTCCAAAAGAATACAGGTTCAATAAGTAATTATATCCGTATTCATATATGCGGGCAACAAGACCAGTAACTCGGCGGTTCCAGTCGTAAAACCGGTCGAACGAGACCGTGAAGAACTTGCCGGGAAAAGCCAATAACCGTGGAGTTGTTCGCAACGGCAAAGTTATCGGTCGGTTACCACGGGATTCTTCACAAGGAATGGGGTGCGGCTTTTATCCGGTGGCGGCGGCGCAAATGGCGGATGATGCCGAAAAAGATGTAGCCCAAAGTGGCGAAGAGGAGCGCGATCTCCTTGAACAGCACCACTGCGGCAATGAAGACCATCAGCGCGACGAAAGGCATCAAGTGGGTCTTGGTCTGCATGTCCACATGCTTGCCGCTGGGATAACGGATCGTGCTCACCATCAAAACGGCGATAAGGCCCATGAGTGGCGGCAAGGCGAGGGCCCAGCGTTGCAAAGATTTGTCGTTTTCCGCGAGATGGAGTAGAAACAGCACCAGGGCTGCGACCGTGGCCGCGGCGGCCGGGACGGGCAGACCCACGAAATCCTTGTTGCTGTCGTGCTTGTCACGGTGGAGCAGGGGGTTGGTGATGACGTTGAAACGGGCGAGGCGAATGGCCGCACAAAGCAGATAGACGAAGCCGAGGAACCAGCCGATGTTGCGAAAGGCCTCGTAACCCTGGGTGGGCGAGAGGATGAGGAAGAACATCATCAGCGCCGGGGCGATGCCGAATGAGATCACGTCGGCCAGCGAGTCGAACTCCGCGCCGAAGAGCGATTCGCGGCCCCCCATGCGGGCCAGGCGGCCATCCAGGGTGTCAAAGGCGGCGGCGCCCAGAATGAACCAGACGGCCGAGCGGTAGTGCTCCGCCGGGGTGTGCCCCAGGTAACCGCCGCCGGTGGTTTCCGCCAGCCGTGCCTGGATGCAGTGAATGACCGCCACGAAGCCGCAGAACAGGTTCCCCGCCGTCATCAGGTTGGGCAGGAAGTAGATCCGGCTGGCCTGGGAGACGTGGTAGGGGTTTTGCGGATCGTCGGGTCCGCTCTTCGGATTGAGTTCGTCCATGGCCGTTACTTCTTGGTGAGACTCTCCAGGTATTTCCAAAACTTCGAGTGCTGCTCGACCAGTTGCTGCTCGGACACCGGCAGTTTCATACGGAAGAGCCAGTCCTCGAGCGAGTTTTTGTGCAGGATGTAAAGCGTGTGCAGCGTGTCGCCCGAAACCGTGAAGTAAAAGCGGTGGTCGCCCGAGCGCAGCCGGTAGATCTCGCGGCCGGCGCGATGGAAGCGGCCCAGCGGCTCGCGCGGATTGGCCAGGTCGGCGGGCTTGAGGTTGCTGATCGGGTCGATCAGGCCGAGCTGCGCCATGGTATCGAGCTGCTTGAGTTCGTGCAGGCTTTGTTCGGAGAAAGTGACTTGAAACATGGGCGGGATGGATATCAGGACGCAGTGTAACCCCCACCGCAAGCCGGCGTCATAGCCGGGGTAGACAGCAACCATTCAATCCTTGAACCCATGAAACAGCCTCAATTAACCCCCCTGCTCCTGTCGGCAACGCTATTCCTTGCCGCCACCGCAGCCAGCGCGGCCGAAACCGCCCCCGCCACCCCCGCTCCCAAGCCTGCCCAGGGTCCCCGTCACGCTGAAATGATCAAGCGTTTCGACAAGAACAACGACGGCAAAATCGACGAAACCGAACGCGCGGTCATCCGCGAGTACCAGATGGAGAAGCGCCGCGAGGGGGATCGCGCCTGGCGCGGACCCGAGGGCCGTAAAAAGGGCCCGAAACCCGGCCCCAAGGGCATGCAGGATCCGGCCTTCCGGCGCGGCTTCCTGCTCGGCAAGTTTGACGTGAACAACGACGGCAAGCTCGACGACACGGAAAAGGCCGCCATCCGCGAGGCCGCCGACAAGCGCGCACGGGCCGGAGTGGAAAAGAATCTGCAGCGGCTGCGCGCAATTGACGCCGACAACGACGGCAAGATCAACGACACCGAGTGGGCCGCCGCCCGGGAAAAATTCAAGCAGGCCCATCCGGCGCGCAACCAGGATGGCCCGCCCCCACCGCCTCCGGGCGGACCAGCCGGGTCCGATGAGGAAGACGGGGAAGACGCGGCCGACGCAGCGTCCTGATCCGGCAAGAGTTGAAAAGTAAGGCGGGTCTTTGACCCGCCTTTTTCGCGTCCGCAGGCAGGATCAGTTGTAGCAACAAGGGCGGGGCCTCCGAACCCCGCCTTCGTTTTGCACCGTCTGGAATCCAATCTTTCTCGTTATCTTTCTCCTGCCTTGAAGATTCCGACCGATTGCGACCGAGGGCGGTCGCGCTCCCAGGCGGGGTTCGGAGACCCCGCCCTACATTGCCCCCCGATGACCCTCTTTCATGTTTCCAATGGCGGGGCTGGCGCCACACTTCGCGCATGCCAGTCACCATTGCCGATATCCGTGCCGCCCGCCGTCGCATTGCCGGCGGGGTCATCGTCACGCCTTGCGCCGAATCCATCCCACTTTCCGAGGCCACCGGCGCGCGGATCTACTGCAAACTCGACAATTTCCAGCGCACAGGCTCGTTCAAGGAACGCGGCGCGCGCAACGCCCTGCTGAAACTTTCCCCCGCGGCCCGGCGCCGCGGCGTCGTCGCCGCCAGCGCGGGCAACCATGCCCTGGGGCTCGCCTACCATGGCAAGCTGCTGGGCATACCCGTGACGGTGGTCATGCCTGACTACGCGCCGCTCATCAAGATCACGACCTGCCAGCGGCTCGGCGCGAACGTCATCATGGGCGGCAAGGATTTCGTCGCGGCCCGCGCCCGAGCCGACGCCTTTGCCGCCGAGCATGGGAGCACCTACATCCACGGTTTTGATGCGCCCGACATCATTGCCGGCCAGGGCACGATGGGATTGGAAATCCTTGAGCAGGTGCGCGACGCCGACGCCATCGTGTGCCCAATCGGCGGCGGTGGACTGATTGCCGGGCTGTCGCTCGCGGTGAAATCCCTCCGGCCGAAAATCCGCGTCATCGGCGTGGAAAGCACCGCGACCGGCAATTTTGCCGCCGCCCTGCGCGCCGGCCGGC
>JBIJDP010000200.1:0-5299 GCA_044344065.1 Opitutaceae bacterium | reverse complement strand
CGGATGATCATGCGGCCCTGGTCGCGCAGCGCATCCCGGGCGTTGATGGTGAGGTTGAGCAGCACCTGCTGGAATTGCGCCGGATCCGTGCGCACGTTGCCGAGGTCGCCCGCCAGTTCGAGCACGAGGTGCCGGTTGCTGCCGAGCAGACGCTCGAGAATCTCCGCGTTGTCGCGCACGATCTGGTTGAGGTTGATGACGCGCGCATCCATCGGTTGACGGCGGCCGAAGGCGAGCAACTGGCGGGTCAGCTTGGCCGCTTTGCGGCCGGCGCGATGGATTTCACCCACCGCATGCAGCGCCTCCGAACGGTCCGAGACCTGCGTGGCCAGCAGTTCGCAGTAACCGTTGATGACCGAGATGAGATTGTTGAAATCATGCGCCACGCCGCCGGCGAGCCGGCCGAGCGCATCCAGCCGCTGCGCGTGCACCAGCGCCTCCTGTAGGCTTCGCTTCACGGTCATGTCCCGGTAGGTGGCCACAAAATGGATGTTCTTGCCGCGCGCCGCGATGACATGGCTGAAGCTCCAGGCCGTGTAGATCATCGTGCCGTCCTTGCGCAGCACGTAGCCTTCACCGGCCAGCGAACCGGGTTGGGTCTTGCGCAGCCACCGGGTCAGCCGCTCGCGATCCGAACGCTCCATGTGCAGGACAATCTGGCTCTGGCTGGCCAGTTCCTCCCGGCTGTAGCCGGTCATCGCGCAGAACTGCTCATTGGCAAAAACCATCACATAGCCGTTGCGGTTCGCCGCGCGCCGGCCGATGAAAACTCCCTCGCCCTGCGCCCGCAGCGCAGCCGCCAGCAGGACGGCGGACGGCCCGGTCATGCTCGCAACACGGCGGCGGAGGTTTTTTTTCACGGGGCGAGTCGTTCGATGATCCAGCCGCCGTCCGCCTCCCGGCGGTAGCGCAGGCGGTCATGCAGCCGGTTGCGCCGGCCCTGCCAGAATTCCACCGTCTCCGGATTCAGCCGGTAGCCGCCCCATTGCGGCGGCAGCGGCACGGGCCGTCCCGCGTGTTTTTTTTCCAGGGCCTTGTAGCTTTCCTCCAGCATGCTGCGGTTGGCGATGATCGTGCTCTGGGGTGACGCCCAGGCGCTCAATTGGTGCGACGGTGGCCGGCTGTGAAAATAGGCCTCCGCCTCCTCGCGCGACACCCGCGTGACCGCACCCTCGACGATTACCTGCCGCTCCATCGCAATCCACGGGAAAACCAGCACGGCGCGCGGGTTGGCCTCCAGTTCGCGGCCCTTGCGGCTCTCCAGGCTCGTGTAAAAAACGAAGCCGCGCCCATCCACGCCCTTGAGCAGCACCGTGCGCGCACCAGGGCGGCCGTCACGCGCGGCCGTGGCCAGCGTCGCCGCATTGGGCTCGGGAATCTTCGCCGCCCCTGCCTCCTGAAACCACTTGTCGAACTGGCGAAAGGGATCCTTCGTGAGGTCGGTTTCTGCCAGGCCGGCGAGCGTGTAGTCTTTTCTCAGGTGGGCCAGCGACATTATGCCATCAATCTGCACTACCGGCCCAACCCTGTCAAAAGTCATCTTGTAAGTGCGGTAATCAACCTGGCGGCGGTCGGAAACAGCCCCAAAAGATCGTCGCGCCGGCTGATTTCGAATCCTGTTTCATCCCACGCCGGACTCATGCTGCAGCCGAGCAGCGCCCATCCGCGCGGATGCGGACTGGTGGCCAGGCGTGCGCCCTGCCACACACCGGCGGGCACCTCAAGTCTCCGTCGGGTGCTATGCCCAAGCTTCAGCACACGCACCGCGCCATCGCGCGGGTCCAATTGCACATGCTCAACAGGATCCCCGGCTTGAAATTCCCACCGCTCCGGGGCGTCCAGGCGGTGCAGGGTGGAAAACGCCTCTGTCGTCATCAGGTACCAGATCTGCGACCCGGCAGGCCGGCCATCAGGAAGCAAGTCAGTGCTAAGCCACGTCCGCCGGTAAAAACCTCCCTCGACCGGCAGGGCTGCGAGACCCAGTCGTGCAATCATTTTCACCGCCTCCGCTGTCATATCTCCCAGTTAGAATGAATCTTGCCGAATATTCCAGCTTCGCCGCCAAAAAAGGCGCTCGCTTCATCCAACCAGTCGTCCTGCCATGGTTGCGCCCGCCATTTTGCGCCAGACTGGGCCTCCGCCAGTCCTTCACCTTAATACCCATCCGCCGTGACTCCCGCCGCCTACATCGATGCCCATTCCTCCGATCTCGTCGCCCGGCTGCAACAGCTGGTTGGTATCTCCACGGTCAATCCCCCGGGCCGGAATTACGACGCCATCACGACCTACCTTGCCCATGAGCTGACCGCTCTCGGCCTGCAGACCCGCCGCTATGCAATTCCGACGGCGCTGTTGCGTCGCAGCCTGCCACCCGAGCAGCATGCGTTTCCGCGCTTCAACGTCCTCGGCAAGCTTGCCGCCCGCGGCGCCAGGAAAACCGTCCATTTCAACGCCCATTACGATGTCGTGCCCGTGTCGGGCCAGTGGCGTCACGGCAGTCCGTTCAGCGGCGCCGTGTCCGGCGGCTGGATCTTCGGCCGCGGCACCTCCGACATGAAGGGCTCCATGGCCAGTCTCATGCTGGCCCTGCAGGCCCTGCGCGCCACGCGCACCACGCCCAAGCTGAACGTCGAGGTCTCCTTTACCGCCGACGAGGAAACCGACTCGGTGCTCGGCACGGGCTGGCTGGTGCAGCACGCCCCGATCCGCCCGGATTTCGCCATCGTCATGGAAGGCGGCGAGGACAACACCGTCTGCTGCGGTCACAACGGCGTCGTCTGGCTCGAGGTCACCGTGCACGGCAAGGCCGCACATGGCTCCATACCCGAAAAGGGCATCAATGCCCTCGAGAAGATGTCCGCCCTTGTCCTCGGATTGGGCGCCTACAAGCAGCGCCTCGCCCGGCGCACCTTTGTCACGCCCGAGGGCCTCACCATGCGCCCGACCCTCAACATCGGCGGCGTGTTCAGCGCGGGAGAGGGCGGCAAGATCAACACCGTGCCGGCGCTCGCCCGTTTTTCCATTGATCGTCGCGTGCTCGCCATCGAGACCGTGGCCGCCGCCGAACGCGAACTCCGCGCCGCCCTCGCCGCGGCCGTCCGGAAGATTCCCGACTGCCGCATCACTGTCACCAAGGTCTCGGACAACCACCCGTGCTTCCATGCCCCGAAGCACCCGTTCTTTGCCGCCATGGCCGGCTGCGTCACCCGCGTGCGAAAGGAGCAGGCCGTCTTCAATGTCTCGACCGGTTTCAACGACATGCACTTCTTCGCCCACCACCTCAGGATCCCGACCCTCGGCTACGGCCCCGGCGGCGAGGATTACCATGCGGTGAACGAGCGCGCCAAGATCAGCGAACTCATCGCCTCCGCGAAGATCTACGCGGAACTGCTGACGACGTTCGCGGGCTAAGGTTTTCCGACGGTCTGACATGGCCGAATTTCACGCGGAGTCGCGGGGAACGCGGAGCAATCCCGATCTAGAATTAACGGCAAAAAGCGCTGTAGGCGCAAAATACAGGGATTGGATTTGGAAATCAGTGCATCGGAACCAAGCTTCAAGAACGTCAACTATCCGCAGCACCTATGGGCGCGACGGAAATCTATCCAGAGCCGGACCGACCATTCTGCGCCTCTTTGCGGCAAATGTCTGCACCTGCTCCGACGGCCTCTCCGCGTTCTCCGCGACTCCGCGAGAGCCCATTTTACCATGCACAATTTTCCGGTGCACCAATGGGCGAAACGGAGTCCTTAATTCGCCCAGCCGCGCCGGATCATGCTGATGGCGATGGCCGCGAGTAGCATTGAAATGATCTTGGAAATAGCCCGCATGCCTGTCGGGCCGATCTTGCGGCCGAGCCACTCGCTGTAGCGCAGCGCCAGGATCACGATCACGAGATTCACGACCAGGGCGGCCAGCGTCATGATCAACCCCTGGGTCTGCGCCAGCAGCAGCAGGGTGGTGATAGAAGCCGGACCGGCAATCAGCGGCATGCCCAGCGGCACGATGCCGAAGTCGTCCGGCAGCTTCTCCGGTTCCGCCGCCGACTGGATCAGGTCCTTGGCCGCCAGAATGAAAAGGATGAGTCCGCCCGCGATCTGGAAGTCGCCCACCGAGATGCCCAGCGCCGTGAAAACACTCTGGCCCAGAAAGAGAAAGCCCAGCGCCACCAACCCCCCGGTCCATGTGGCCTGGTTGGCAATCTTCTGCCGGCGCTCCGGCGGCACCCCCGTGCCCAGCCCCAGAAAAATCGCCGCAAGCCCGATGGGGTCGATGGCCACAAACAGGGGGATGAAGGCCAATATGAACCGTTGGAACAGATCCGACATGGGACCGAGTATCCGTGACTAACCGCCCCCTGCAAGCCCGAGCAGGGCCCGGCCTCCCTCCTTCGCCGGGCCTACGGAGGGCAGGCCGGACGGGCCGGAAGTCTTCCCCCCCCCCCAACCCCGTCTGCCTGGAGGCAGGGCGCCACCAACCCGCCATGTCACGTATTACGTGACAAACCGTCCGACCGTTTTCGCCCTTGTTTCGCCGCGCGGGACTCCGCAACGTGCTTCATTCTTTTTATGAATATCGACGCCAAGCTCACTCCGCAGAAGCTCCACAGGAAGGTCGCCCGCGTGTTCGAACTCGCCGGCCAGAAGATCCGCGCCATCGACGCCGCCTGGGACTCCGCCAAGGGCACGCCGGTGTTCACCGTGAAGGGCAAGTACACCTCGCGCGGCTGGACCGAATGGACGCAGGGGTTCCAGTTTGGCATGTCGTTCCTGCAATACGACGCCACGGGCGACGAAAGCTTCCTCAAGCTCGGCCGCGAGAAGACCCTCAAGTACATGGCGTCGCACGTCTCGCACGTCGGCGTGCATGACCACGGCTTCAACAACGTCTCCACCTACGGCAACCTCCGACGCCTGATGCTCGAGGGGAGGACCCGCAGCAACCAGTACGAGCTCGATTACACCGAGGTCGCCCTGAAGGCCTCCGGCGCCGTGCAGGCCGCCCGCCATGCCACCACGAATGTCCGCACCCCCTGGTCCCCGGTGGCCGGTTCACCGGGCGTCGTGCCCAGTGGCTACATCTATTCCTTCAACGGCCCGCAGTCGCTCTTCTCCGACACGATCCGCTCCATGCGCGCCCTCGTGGTCGCGCACCAACTCGGCCACGTGCTGATGGGCGAGGGTGACAAGCCCATCAACCTCCTGCACCGCGCCATCGAGCACGCCGCCACCACCGCGCGCTTCAACGTCTTCTTCGGCCAGGGCCGGGACAGCTACGACGTGCGCGGCCGCGTGGCGCA
>JBIJDP010000199.1:0-5314 GCA_044344065.1 Opitutaceae bacterium | reverse complement strand
CTCCGGGTTCCAGCGCGTCACCAGCAGGGCGGCCGGCAGGAAAACCAGACTCGCGAGCAAGGTGCTGAAGAGCTGGTAGTGGGCGAAATCCACTGTCGTCAGGCAAAGACAGGCGGCAGTAACGATGTTTTCCAGCGGCGGACGGGCCGTGAGGGGATACAAGCCAAGGAAAAGGTGATCGGCCGGCTCACGGTGAAGGAAAAATAGCGCGCGCTCCCAATGCTCGAACCAGTCGCTGGTCCAGCCCCCGCCGGAATAGTTCTGCACCAGCGAAAGCCAGCCGAGGCACCACAAAGTGACGAGACCCTGCGCCATGAGTCCGGCCCGGACCGCAGGATCACGGAGCAGGGCGACGAGTTCACCGCGCCGCCAGAACAACCCGGCCGCTGCCAGCGGCGGCAGCAGCCAGAGCAGGGGCCACGGCAAGGCGCAGGTGTAGAGGAGCCAGCCCGAGAGCCAGACTGCGATAAGCGAGCACACCAGGCTCGCGACCAGTTTTTCCAGCGGAGCCAATGGCAGTCGACCCGCCAGCGGCCAGCCCAGCCCCAGCGTCAGCAGCGTGAACAGCAGCAGGCAGCGGATGAATTCGGGCAACATGGGGTGCGTGGCAACGGCCGTTACCGGGCCAATACACCGGGCCCGATGATACCTGACAATCTCTTACGCGGTCCGTTCGCCGACGATGGCCGGGGCCCCTGACGGCCGGAGGAGGCGCCGGCGCAACCAGGGTGTAAGTTTGCGTTCCACGATCCAGGCGAGGCCAACCGTGAGCAAGCCGAGTACCGCCAACCGGATGCCAAAGGTGAGTGGTGAGCCCGAAAAATCCGGGAAAAGTTTTTGCTGCGCGAACTGGATCGGCAGGGCAAAGGCATAGATCCCGAACGATACCGCCCCGAGCGGAGCCAGGCGGGCCAGCAGCTTCGCCTCGGGTATCCAACGCAGGAGCAGCCAGGCCGCCGCCAGCGCCGCGGCCGCCAGCCAATCAGTGGCCGAGAATGGCTCGATGGCGTAGGTGATGAAAAGCCCGATCGTGCTCCATCCCAGGGTCAGAAGCGCGAACCAACGCTGGAGCGAGGGCGCCCGGCCGCTGACCGCCAGCAGGCACCACACGCAGCCGAGGAGAAAATCGAGGCGGTGAATGGATGCGGGCGTCAATCCGATCAGCGGATACCATTCAAAGCTGACCGTGAGATGGCGGAACGGTGCGAGTGCCCACAGGGCGTAGAGACCGAGAAACACGGCGGGCCAGTTGCCCCGTTTCGCCGCACCCATGGCCACCGGGCTGGTTTGCCGCGCGATGGCAAGACCCGCGAACCAATAGAGGCCGCCGCAAGCATAATGGGATATCTGGGCGGTCACGGGCATGCCGGCCGGGGCGGCCAGGGCGAGCAGCGCCAGGGCGCTCCAGACCCAGGCGGGGCGCGGGGACCAGCGCCACCATGCGAGGAACGCCAGGTAATAGACCACCTCGTAGTTGAGGCTCCACAGGTTGGTGTTGTTGGGCAGCAGCCCGAAGATTATCCCGCCGGGGTAGGCCTCGCTGTTTTGCAGGAAACCGAGGTTGGCGAGGACGGTGCCCACCGGATTGGCGGGCAGCACAACCCAGGCGAGCAGCACGGCGGCGGTGTTCACCGGCAGCAGGCGCAGGGCGCGACGGCTGAGGTAGAGGCGGGTATTGGCGGCCGTGGCGGGTCCGGTCGTGGTCAGGCCGATCACGTAACCCGAGAGGACGAAGAACATCATCACCGCGGCGTAGCCCAGGTTCAGCCACCAGAATTGCGGCGGCGGGGCCCACCGCGGGTCGAGTGCCGCCGAGGGTGCGAAGGCGTGGGCGTAGAACACCAGGGCTGCGCAAAGGCCGCGGAGACCGTCGAGGGGCAGATCGCGCTGGGACGACTGGGGATGACTGGTCAGAGGCAAAGGCCGGGCGGCTTCCGCCCGGAGGTGTCGCATCGGCTTACCGGAGCAGGTTGTATCTCAGGATGGCCCAGAGTGCGCTGACGCCGTCGCGCCAGCCGATCTTTTTGCCCTCGGCGTAGGTGCGGCCGTAGTAGCTGATGCCGACCTCATAGATGCGGCATTCCTTCAGCCGGGCGACCTTGGCGGTGATCTCGGGTTCGAAGCCGAAACGGTCCTCCTCGATGGTGATCTGCTGCAGGATCTCGCGCCGGAAGAGTTTGTAGCAGGTCTCCATATCCGTGAGGTTGAGGTTGGTGCACATGTTGGAGAGCAGCGTGAGGAAACGGTTGCCGACCATGTGCCAGAAATAGACGACGCGGTGGGCCTCGGCGCCCATGAAGCGCGAGCCGAAGACCACGTCGGCCTTGCCGTCGAGGACGGGCTTGAGCAGGCGCGGGTATTCCTGGGGGTCGTACTCCAGGTCGGCGTCCTGCACGATCACCACGTCGCCGGTGGCGGCGGCAAAACCGCTGCGCAAGGCCGCGCCCTTGCCGCGGTTGACCTCGTGGTAGATGACCTGGTGGACCAGCGGGGCGATCTGCGTGCGGAGCAGGTCGCGGGTGCCGTCGCGCGAGCAGTCGTCCACGATGATGATCTCCTTGTCGGCGACGGGAGCGGCCCTGACCGCGTCGACAATCGCGCGGATCGTGCGGGCCTCATTGTAGCAGGGAATGACGATGGAGAGCTTCATGCGGGAATAGTCAGGGTCAGCCTATGGGCCGAACCCGGCGGGGGAAGGTTTTTCCCCGCCGGCGGGACGACGGGCGAGTGCGACGAGATGGAGGGGGCGGACGCATTCGGTCGCCTCCACGGCCCAACCGGAGGCTTCCAGGGTCGCTCGCTGCAGGGCGGAATCAAAGACGTGGTGGTGCAGGCAGCGGTTCTCGGCATTGCGCAGCGAACGGGCGCGAAACTGTTCCGCCATCCCGGCCGGCACATCCCGGATTAGGTCGTGCAGAGCAAGGATCTCCTCGAGATGGGTGAGATCGTCCTCGCCGGTGTGCCGGTCGAAATCGGCCTGCAGGTGGGCGAGGGTAGTCACGGGCCGCCGGTGGTCGAAGGTCCGGCGCGGATCGGGCAGGATCAGCACCAGCGCGCCGCCCGGCCGCACGACGCGCCGCCATTCACGCAGGGCGGCGAGGGGATTGGCCACGTGTTCGAGGCAGTGGGAGGAGAGAAGAAAATCGTAGCTGTTGTCGGGCACGCCGTGCAGGTCGGTGGCCTCGCGCAGGAACTGGCGGCCGGGCGGGCGGCGGGTATCGAAGTGGAATTCGCCGCCGTCGCGCAGGTCGGACTCCCAAGCCGTGATGCCGGCGAAGTTCACATTGTCGATGCGGGCGGCGTGCGGATAGGCGGGCAGAATGCCCCGGCCTTGGAAGACGCCGCTGGGTCCGCCGATCTCGAGGCCGGTCCGGTCCAGCACCGTTGCGCGGACCGCGGGAGCAAGGCCGGGCCGGGCCGGCCAGAGGCGGTTGTAGACGGCCGAGACCAGGGTACGCGCATCGGCGTGGCGGTACCGGCGGTAGTAGTGCTGGAGACGGTCAAGGGCGGCCACGCGGGCTTTGTGGCGCCGGCGGGGTGGCGCGGCGAGTTTTTTGTCCGGGCCGGGCCGCACCTCCGGCTGGCAGGGTTGACCCCGGCCGGCGGTCCTGCTGTATGGGCAACGCTCCATGGCTGACGTCACCTCCCGTCCAATTATCCGGATCCGTCCCGACGGCACGGGCGGGCTTGGGCGATGGGGCGAGTTGTGGGAATACCGGGACGTGCTGGTGATGCTGGCGGTGCGCGACGTGAAATTGCGCTACAAGCAGACTGCGCTGGGCGTGGTGTGGGTGGTGCTGCAGCCGCTGGTGGCGGGCATCATCTTCGCCGTGATTTTCGGGCGGTTTGCCGGCCTGCCGAGCGGCGGGCGGCCCTATCTCCTGTTTGTATTCGCCGGCCTGCTGGTCTGGAACCTCTTTGCCGGCGTGTTGCAGCGCGCGGGCAACAGCCTGGTGGGTGAGGCCAAACTCATCACCAAGGTGTATTTTCCGCGCCTGCTGATCCCGGGCGCGGCGGCGGCGGCGGCGCTGGTGGATTATGCGGTATCACTGGGCGTGATGGTGGTACTGATGGCATGGTTGGGCGTTTGGCCGGGCTGGTGGCTGGCTTTGCTGCCGGTGGTGACATTGCTGACCCTGGCGTTGGCCGTGGGTCTCAGCCTTTGGGTCTCGGCGCTGAATGTGCGCTACCGCGATTTCATGTATGCGCTGCCCTTCCTCATCCAGGTGTGGATGTATGCGTCACCGGTCGTCTACGGGTTCGAAATGATACCGGAGCGCTGGCGCGGGATCTTTGCGCTCAATCCGCTGGTGGGTATTATTGAGGGCAATCGGACGGCCTTGCTGGGCGGCAGCACGGACATTTGGGCGCTGCTAATCGTGCCAGCGCTGGCGGCGGCGGTGGCGCTTTGGTCCGGTGCGGCCTATTTCCGGCGGGTCGAGCGGGACTTTGCCGACAACCTCTGACGCGAACCATGAGTGATCCCGTCATCCGCTGCAAAAACCTTGGCAAAAGCTACGTGCTGCGACATGCGGGAGCGCGTCCGGGCTACCGCACTCTGCGGGAGGATTTACTTCATCTGCCATCGCGCTTGCTGACGGCCTGGCGGAATCATGCGGCGGATGAGATATTCTGGGCTCTGCGCAATGTTTCCTTTGAGGTCGGGCAGGGTGAGGTGCTCGGCATCATCGGGCGCAACGGAGCCGGCAAGAGCACGCTCCTGAAAATTCTGAGCCGCATCACGGCACCGTCGGAGGGCGCGGTGGACCTCTTCGGTCGCGTAGGTTCATTGCTCGAGGTGGGCACTGGGTTTCATCCGGAACTGACGGGGCGGGAAAATATCTTCCTGAGCGGTGCGATGCTCGGCATGCGGCGAGCCGAAGTGCGCGCGCAATTCGATGCGATCGTCGCCTTCGCCGAGGTGGAGCAATTTCTCGATACCCCCTGCAAACACTATTCGAGCGGCATGTACACGCGGCTCGGCTTCGCCGTGGCGGCGCATTTGCGCACCGACGTCCTGCTCGTGGACGAGGTGCTGGCGGTGGGAGATGTGAGCTTTCAGCAGCGTTGCCTTGGCAAAATGGCCGAGGTGGCCGGTGGCGGCCGCACCGTGCTGTTCGTCAGTCACAATCTCGGCGCCATCGGCAGCCTTTGTCCCCGCACGCTCTGGCTCGACCGCGGCGAAATGCACCGGGATGGCCCCAGCCGTGAGGTCATTGAAAGTTATCTCGCCGATGTCGCCAGCCAGGCCGGCAGCGCGGTGGCCGCAGTCGTGCCGGCGGGTCCGGCGTGTCTGGTCTCCGCCCGGCTGGCT
>JBIJDP010000198.1:0-5316 GCA_044344065.1 Opitutaceae bacterium | reverse complement strand
GTAGGATTTCTCAGCGTAGTCGTATTTGCCCGACAGTTCGAGGTAGGGCACATCCTCGTCGCTGGCGCCATCGCGGGCGCGCCATTCGTAGCCGAAACGCCCGGCGGCGGTCATCTTGCTGGCCACGTTATAGTCGAATCCGCCGATCAGAAAATTGGACTGCTTGTCCTTGTTGCTTCCGGCGTTCTTGTAATTCACGTCCTGGCGCCGGTATTCGCCGATCGCCTTGAGCTCGGGCACGACATCATAACTGAAGGCCAGGCCGTAGAGATTCTCGGTGCGATCCAGGCTGTTGCCCAGCGTTTCATTGTCGTAGCGGTAATGGATCGTGCGCGCCTTGAGTGTGGCGTTGGTCTGCTCGTTGACGTTGGTCACCAGCCGGCCATCGAGCTGGTTGCGCTTGTAGGACTGGTCGGTGTTCACCGGAATGCCGGCGAGCAGGGCCTCGGGATTCTTGGCAATGGTGTAGTTGTCGCTGACGTCCATGTTGGTCGCGTCGCTGAAGGCGTGAGCCACGCGCACGTTGAAATCATGGCTGTCCAGCGTCTTGTCGCCGGGACGATCCTCGAATTGGTCGATCGTCAGCCGGTACGAGGCGGAGAAAAACGTCTGGTCGGTGAGCGACGAGTTGAACTTGACCGTGGGTTCAAAGGTAAAAAGGGAGCTGCTGATGGCTGACGTGGCAGCGCCGAAGATATTGCTGTCGTGGGAGAAGCCCGCCTTGGCGGACGCGGACAACTCCTTGCCCTGCTCCTGTTCCGGGATGGGTGCGTAAACAGCCATGGCCGCGGATGCCGTCAATACGGCGAGGGGTAGGATGCGGTGTGTTTTCATAAGCTGAAGACCGGCTGCAAGCTGTGAACCAAGCTCGCGCCCATGGCAATTATTTTCCCCTTGGCCGGGGCAGGGATGGATTGAACAGGATGTAGAGATTGTCGCTGAGCCGCTGGGGTGCATTCAGGGGGAAATCCGCCGGCACCACCCCCTTGGCGAGCCCAGAGTAGATGCGGCTCCATTCGCCGAACCGCTCGGTGCCCATGCCGCGGGAATTGATTGCGGCCGCCTGGCTCATCGCGAGATCGGCGAAGAACGGCCGCTCCAGGCTGTGCGGCGTAAGCAGGAGCAGGCCGAGGTTTTGCTCCAGGGTAATGGCATAGAAATCCCGCAGGCGGTCCGGCTGCGCCCAGGCCCGCTGGTCGCCATACCAGGCCGCGCCGGCCGGCACGTCGGCCATGACCGCGTAGCGCCCCGCGACCTCCCGGCGCACCAATTCATCGCGCAAGCCCTGGAAAAGGCCCGGGAAGTAAGGGGGATAATGGAAATGCAGCCGGCGTGGCTCCAGCACGTCGTGCAGGAGCGGCACCGCGTGCAGCAGCAGAAGCGCCGTCGCCGCCGCGCGCGGCCAGGCGGCCAGCGTGGGATTGCTGCCCACCACGAGGAAAAAGAACGCCGCGCCGAAAATGATCATGAGCGGCGCCAGATAATAGACCGGCAGGCGCTCGCTGGCCCCGGAATTGCACACGGCCTGGGCCAGGATCAGCACCCCCAGCGCGACCGTGAAGACCCAGCGCATCCGGTCCACGGCGGCCTGGCGGAAGGCATAGAGCCAGCCGGTCACAAAGAACGCGGCAAACCACATCGCCCCGCCCGCCCAGATCCGGGAGGTCACCGTCTCCTGCAGCGCGGTCAGGGTCTTGTTGCCGAGTTTCTTGAGGTCGATCTCCGGTCCGTCCGCCACCAGCGAGGCCGCCACCCGTGCGGGCTCGGCCGTGGAGTCCCCGGCCTTGAGCGCAACATTCTGCGCCGCGAGCGCCACGGGATGCCCGGTGAGCGCCACGTTGCGCGCCAGCCACGGACCCGTCACCAGGGCAAACAGCAGCGCCACCAGCCCGAGGGCGGGCCAGCGCCGGCGGGCGGGAAACCGCCACGCCACGTAACCGAACACCACCAGCACGAGCGCACCCGCCGAGTATTCCGTGAGAAACATCAGCCCGCAGGCCGCGCCGAGCGCCGCCGCCCAGGCCGGGGCGGAACGCCGGGCCGCCGCGAGGGCCTGTTCCAGCTCCCACCACAGGCGGAAGGAGGCCAGGGCCAGCACCATGAGCAGCGGCAGGCCGTTGACCGCCACGGTGTGCCGCCACAGCGGCATCGAGAGCATGAGCGCCAGCGCCGCCACCCACCCCACCCGCGGCTCGAACAGCCGGCGGCCGAGGTCGAAGGTCAGCCAGGCCGCCACCCACAGCAAAATGAGATTGAGCCCGAGCAGAAAGTAATCGGCGGCAAACCCGTCCGGCGGTACCGGGGCCCTGGCAAACAGCCCGGCGCGCACGCCCTCGGGCAGCACGCGCAAACCGGCCGCGATGACCAGCGAGTAGAGCGGCGCCTGGTGCAGTTCGGGCAGGGCGTGTTTCGCGTCGAACCCCCGGCCGCGGGCCGCCAGCACCGCCACGGTCTGCGGGTAGTTGACCTGCGTCGTGAAACCCTCGCCGCGGGCCAGTTGCCGGCCGACGTCCGCCTGGATCAGCACGGCCTCGCTGGATGGACCATGGAACTGCTTCCACGCGACCAGCAGGGAAAGCACGAGTCCGCCCACCAGGACAGCCGCGAGGCGGACCCAGCGGGCGCCCTCGCCCATCTCCAGCCAGTGAATCCACTCCTGGGAGGTGCGTGGGAATTTCATCGCGGTGCGTTCAATCGGTCACGTCGAGCTCGGGCCATTCCACCAGCTTGCGGTGCAGGGTGCGGCGGCTGATGCCCATGAGCGTCGCCGCCTTGGTGCGGTTGCCGCGCGACTTGATGAGCGCCTCGCGGAGCAGGCGCTTTTCGTTCTCCGCCACGGAAAGCGGGTTGGCCAGCGGCGCGGGCGCGCCGGCCACGGCGGGCCCGGTCGCAGCGCCGCGGAACTTTGGCTCGAGGTCGTATTCGCTGAGCGACTTGCCGCGGTGCATCACCACGGCGTTCTCGCAGAAATTGCGCAGTTCGCGGATATTGCCCGGCCACGGGTAGTTTTGCAGCGTCTGCACCGCCCCCGGGTCGAGCGTCAGCGGCGTCAGGCCGTTTTCCGCGGCAAAAATGCGGATGAAATGCGCCAGCAGCAGCGGGATGTCCTCCGCGCGGTCGCGCAGCGGCGGCATGGTGATGCGCACGACGTTGAGGCGAAAATAGAGGTCCTCGCGGAATTTACCCTCCTTCACCAGCTGATCCAGGGTGCGGTTGGTCGCCGCCACGAGGCGCACGTCGAGCTCGATCGGCTTCGAGCCGCCCACGCGCTCGATGCTGCGGGTCTCCAGGAACCGCAGCAGCTTGACCTGCGTGGAGGCTGAGATCTCCCCGATCTCGTCGAGGAACAGCGTGCCGCCGTCCGCCGATTCGAACCGCCCCACCCGGCGTTCCGTCGCGCCGGTGAACGAACCCTTCTCGTGACCGAAGATCTCGCTCTCCAGCAGGCTCTCGGAAAGGGCCGCGCAGTGCACAGCGATGAACGGGGCGCGGGTGCGGGGGCTGACCTGGTGGATGGCCTGCGCGATGAGTTCCTTGCCGGTGCCGGACTCGCCCTCGATCAGGATCGTGGCCCGCGAGGGCGAGACGAGGCGGACCTTGTCCACGACGGCCTTGAGGGGAGCCGAATGTCCGATGATGTGGTCGAAACTGAACTTCTCATCGAGGCGCTCGTGGAGCTGCTTGACCTCGACCTCAAGCGTCCGGGTCTTGAGCGCCCGCTGGATGAGCACCTCGAGGCGCTCGATGTTCACCGGCTTGGTCAGGAAATCCACGGCGCCGCGTTTCATGGCCTCGACGGCGGTCTCGATGTTGCCGTAGGCCGTCATCATCAGGACGGCCGGGCGGTTGGGCAGGGCCAGGGCCCGGTCGATGACCTTGAGGCCGGACTTACCGGGCATGCGCAAGTCGGTCAAAATGACCTCGAAGGGCTGCGCGTCCATGAGGTTGAAGGCCTCGTCGGCATTGGCGGCCAGGGAGACGTCGTAACTGTCGGACAAGGCCTCACGCAAACCCTCGCGCGAGTGCTTTTCATCGTCCACGATGAGGATGCTTGGCACCATGGGACGGTAGTCAGTCGCCTAACCAAAACCGGTCAACGGGAAATAATGGCACAGTTGTGCAAAAGAGGGGATCGTAGTGCTGGTCTTTAGCCAGCACTGATTTGGGAGAACGCTACCGCCGGCGCAGCGTAGCGAGCGCGGACTGAAGATCCGCGCTACATTGTGCGTATCCAGCGCTTTTCACGCGTCATCCGCAGTGCGGCGCGCTCAAGGCAGGTCACAGATCTGCCCTACTTGATATCCACCCGCTCAATGCAGCTTGCTGCGCGAGGGCTCGCAATCGGGCTGGCCTTCGTAGATGTGCACGGAGCCGGCGGAGTCGCTCCACATCGGCAGCGTGTTTTTCCGCCACTCGCGTGTTTCCACGATCTCCTTGTTCAACTCCGGGGTCTCCCCCTTCAACATCAGCTGATTGAGACCGGCGTAGGCGATGTCCTCGGGACTCACCCCGAGCTTCTTGGCATAGCGTTCGATGGCGTCAAATTCGGCGTATTCGAGATGTAGTTTGATGACACTCATGGGGGGGCCTCCGTTTTTTGGGGGTTGGTTGTCTGGCATAAGATGGCGCACCCGCAGACGGCAGGCAAGTGCCCACCGTGCGAGCGGCCAGTCAGACGTCAGACTTATACCACCCAATAAATGGCATCTCAATCAGGACCGGCCGCGGTAGGCCGCCCGCTGGCGGACGCGGGTTGGGCGCGAGCAAGCTCGCTGACCTGCTTAAACGGCATTGGCCAACACCTCCCTAATATTCACCCCTCACCACCGACAAGCCCTTGTCAAAAGTCCGGAGCCATTCAATGTGCACCGAAATTCCACCGGTGCTTCCCCTCCCATGAAAAGCCGCCTGGCCAAGCTGCTCCTGCGATTCGCCGCCGTCACCGCCGTGATGTCCGGCATCGCCATCGCACCGGCGGCCGAGTCCCCCGACCCGGTTCCCGCCAAGCCGGCCAAAAGGAACAGCACCGAGATCACCCTCGATATCGACGTCCGCACCTCGGTGGACCGCCCCTTCCAGGGCCTGAGCAAGGCCCCGCGCCAGGAACACGGCAAACGCTACGGCATCGCCTCGGTCACCGATGCCAGCGGCGCCGTGCCGCTCATCCGGCAGGTCAAGGAAGGAGAGGTGCTGAAACATCTCCGGGAGGAACTGGCCAGGCGGGGTTTCCACGAAATCACCGCCGGTGAAAAACCCGAGATCGTCCTCACGGTGTTTTACGGCCGCGGCTTCCTGCGCAATCCCTACCTCAGCGAC
>JBIJDP010000197.1:0-5343 GCA_044344065.1 Opitutaceae bacterium | reverse complement strand
TTCTCGTTCTCTTTATCTTTCTCTTTCTCGGCTCGGAACGTGCGCGTCGGGAACGAGAACGATTACGAGAAAGAGAACGATGAAATTCAGCGTGGGAATCCAACGGCGGGTTTCGAGACCTCGCCTTGTAATTTATACAATCGCGGGAGAAGCCTCGACGGTTGTCCCCATCCACGACTCGCTTACTGCCCGGGCTGGCAGAGGCAGGACGAAGTGATGGTAAGGTCGGCCTTGCGCCAGACGGCGTTGAACTGCTCGAGGGTGTGGCTGGCTTCGGCGACCTGGTGCTGGCGCATCTGGGCCTCGGCCAGACCGAAGAGCGACCAGCCGTTGTCGGGCAGGCGCGCCAGATCCGCACGATAGACGGTCTCCGCCTCGGCATAACGCCCGTGCGCCATGAGTGCGGCGCCGAGGGAATGCCGCACCGGAATCATCCAGCCCGGAGGCTCATCATAGCGCAATTGGTCCTCAAGTTTGACTGCTTCCCGGAGTTGGGCCAGGCCCTCGTCAACCTTGCCTTCGCGGAGGAGGATTTCGCCCTCCAGCATCGGCGTGACAATCGCAAGCACGGCGTGGCAGGTGTTGTTGCCGGCGGCAATCTGGTCGGCGGGGACCGCCTTGGCGGCCTCATGGTAACGCACCTGGGCCTGACGGGCGGCCGCGGTGTCGCCCTTGGCCGCATGCGCGATGCCGCGGGCGGCGTGTTGAAAGGTATGACTGAATCGATTGCCGGCCGGGATCTCGGGTTCGGCCAGCACGTCGTCCCAGCGTCCAAACCGCACCAGCACCTCGAGCGGCATCGCAAGCCAGGCTTCGGCGACAAAGCCGAATTCCTGCATGAACTCCGGCGGCAGCTTGGCCACAAGATCGCGGACATGCCTGAGGGCGAGGGCGCTCTGGCCGGTCATCATGGCGGCGTAGGCGAGCATGTGGTCGTTGTGCGCCACATAGACGGGCAGAAAGCCCCGGGCCGGGCCGGCGAGCTGGCGGTAGGCATGATCGGCGGCGACGGCCAGCTGGTTGGACTCCACGGCCCGCTGCCACTGGCCCGTGCGGATATAGATGTGCGAGGGCATGTGCACGTTGTGGGCGAGACCCGGTTGCAGGTTCAGCAGCCGGTCGGCCGCGGGGAGGGCGCGCCCGGGCTGGTGCGAGGCTTCCACCGCATGGATGTAGAGGTGGTTGGCGAAGGGATGCTGGAGGTCGAGTTTCAGGACGGCATCCAGGGTCGCCAGGATTTCATCCGTGCCGGGCTGGGGCTCGCCTGCGGGTGTCCATTGGTCCCAAGGGCGGAGGTCCATCATGGCCTCGGCGAAGAGCGCGCCGACGTCGGGCTGGTCGGGAAATTTTTTCCACGCCGCGCGCATGGCGTCGGCATAGGCTCGGTCCAGCGGACTGCGGTCCTCCGGCTGCGGATTGGCGTAACGCTGGCCTAGCGCCGCGATGAGCGCCTGTTCCACGGGCGTGCACTTGTCCGCGTATTTCTGCGCGAGCTGCAATTCCGCCCAGGCGAGCGCGGCCGCGGGGGGCGGCACCAGCGGGAAATTGATGTGCGGACCGCTGGCGAGGGCGATGCCCCAGTGGGCCATGGCGCACTCCGGGTCGAGTCGGACGGCTTCCTGGAACGAACGGATGGCCGCGCCATGGTTGAAGCCGAAGACAAAGCGCAGGCCCTGGTCGAAGTAGCGCTGGGCTTCGGGCGAGCGGGTGGTGATTTTATGCGAGTACGAGCCGAGGTTGTCGAACAACGGGATCGCGGCGGAGCCGGAACAGATCGGGCCGGAAAGCACCAGCCCGAGCAGGAGCGTAACCAGTGTGGTGGTCTTCATGGGGTGTGGTCTTTTCACGTCCGGGGGTGGGGCCGTGAAAAGTGGCCGCAAGGTAGCCGCGACCTCCGCGGCAATCCATTGCAAAATGGGCCCGGCCGGGCGGCCGCGGGTTGGGCGCGGGTTCGGTGTAGGGGTGCAGCTTGACTGCGCCCGCTCGATTCGCGTTGGCGGCGTGATCGGGCGCACACGAGGTGCGCCCCTACATTCCTACCAATCGCCTGCAAGCAGGCTCCTGCCTTTGCCGTGAAACTCCCTGACGAGTCACTCGACTCAGAGATAAAGAAACACGTAGGCGGCGAAGACGACCGCGCCCAGGCCCGCAGCGGCGGCGAGCGACCAGAGCAAATTGCGCTGTCGCGCGGCCATCGCGAAGGTCGCGATGATGACGGCGGCCTGCGCCGCGAGCATGCCGTAGAAGAATTGCAGGCTCCGGCGGTGATGGCGCTCGGCGAGGAGATTGCTCTGGCGCACCTGCACCTCGAACAGATTGGCCACGGTCCGGTTCAGTACGGCCTCGGTATCGTAGCGCATCGCCGCATAGGCCAGGCGCAGCCGGGCGAAATCGCGGCGGAGGGACAGCCGGCCGGAGGCCTCGATCGCGGCATCAAGCCGGTCGCCGCCGGTAATGACGGGACGCAACCGCTCGTCAAAGGCGCGGGTCTCGCCCTGCGCGGTGCGGATGGCGGCGGCCACGCGTTCGGGCTTGGCGGCGTGCAGGCGCGGAATGAGCTCGGCGTCCGGCAGGGCCTGCTCAAGCGCGTCGAGGGCGGCCTTGACGGCCGGGTCGGGCGCGCCGGGCCGGGGTGATTCGGGCAGGCGGCCGGAGAGCAGCACCGTCAGGGCGGATTGGACCTCGGTGGGGTCCGTGAGAGTACCGGCGAAGGCCAGCAGGGCAACGGTGTCGGGCTGCGTGGCGTTGTCGGTGAACAGAATGGAATCGAGCGTGCCCAGCTGGATCGCGCTGCGGAGGCGCTTGGCCTGGAAGAAGCCCCATTGGTCGCCCGCCTTCGACTGCTGCTGGGCGGCCAGGGCGCGGGCGTATTGCGCCTTGGTCATCTCGCCGTTCGACAGTCCCGCGAGCAGGGTGGCGATGACGGTCATCACGATGGGTGTCGCACCCAGTACTTTGCCCCATTTCGACTTGGGCAGTTCGGCTTTCAGGGCGTCAGTCGGCGGGTTGCTCACGCTTGGCATTATCAGCCGGGTGGTGGGAGCGCGCGAGCTGAAAGCGGGACGGGATGGACGCAAAAGGGGGCAAAAACTTTCTGGTTAAATGAATTCCTTTGTGAGGCATATTGTACTTGGAATTACCCATGCCCACCGTCGCCACCCGTGAAATCATGCGCCGCCTCGGCGCGGATATTGTCCGCACCGACGGGGCGTCGCTGGACGCTGCCGCGTACGACAGCAGCAAGATTCCGTTCCGTCCCGAGGCCGTCATCAAGCCGCGGCGCGAAGAGCAGATCGGGGTGGTGCTCGCCCTGGCCAACCGCCACCGCGTGCCGGTCACCGTGCGCGGACGCGGCACCACGCTGACCGGGGCGGCGGCGCCGCTGAAGGGTGGTTGGGTGATAGACATGCTGCGGCTCAACCGCATCCGCCTCGACGACGAGGCCGGCATGGCCCACGTGCAGGCGGGCGCAAAGGTCGGCCCCATCCACCGCGCGGCCGAGGCCGCCGGCTGGTTTTATCCGCCGGATCCTTCCTCGAAGGAATACTGCACCATCGGCGGCAACATCGCCTGCAACGCGGGCGGCATGCACGGCGGCAAGTACGGCGTCACCCGCGACTTCATCATCGCCCTGCGCGGCTTCCTGCCGACGGGTGAATTTGTGGAGTGGGGGACCGCGACGAAGAAGTTCGCGGCGGGCTACAATCTCCGCGACCTGTGGATCGGCAGCGAGGGCATGCTCGGGGTCGTGACCGGCGCGGTGCTGAAACTCATCCCGTTGCCGCCGGCGCGCTGGACTTTGCTGACCGCCTTCAAGGACGAGACCGCCGCGTTCGAGGCGGCACGGGCGCTGTTCCGCCTGCGCGTGCAGCCGGCGATCTGCGAATTTCTCGATCGCGACAGCGTCCGCTGCGCCGAGAGCGCCACGGGCCGGCCGGTCTTTGCCGGTCAGAAAAACCGAGCGGTGATTCTCCTGGAACTGGCCGGGACGGCGAGCGAGGTGCGCGAGGTGCGCGCGACCGTCCTGGGTTGGGCCGGGAAACATGCCGTTGCCCACCGGGCCGCGCGCAACCGCGACGAGGCCGAGCAGCTGTGGGCCGTGCGACGCAAGTGCTCGGGCGCGATGTTCGAGCTCGGCGATGCCAAGCTCAACGAGGACATCACCATCCCGATGCGCAGCTACGGGGTGTTCGCCAATTTTCTCACCGGGCTGAAGCGCAGCTCCGGGCTCGCGATCCCGACCTTCGGGCACCTGGGCGACGGCAACCTGCACGTGAACATCATGTATCACCGCGCCAGCCGGACCGAGTCGCGGGCGGCCGAGGTCGCCGTTGACCGCCTGATGCGGAAGGTGGTGGCGTTGGGCGGGGCGATTTCCGGTGAGCACGGCATCGGCCTGGCCAAGACCCCGTTCCTCCGCATCCAGCATTCACCGGCGCAGGTGAAGGCCATGCAGGCCGTGAAAAACGCCCTGGACCCCAAGGGCATCTTGAATCCTGGCAAGATGTTCGACGTCTTCCACGTCTGGAAGCATGCCAAGCTGACAGTGAAGCTGCCGTGGGATCACAAGTGAGGGGAGGAGTCGCGCTCCCAGGATCGTACTCTTTCTCATAATCGTTCTCGTTCTCGGATCTGGGACTGGAAGGATGATTTCGAGAACGAGAAAGAGTACGAGAACGAGTACGATTGGATTCTAGATGGTCGGAGACCTACCCTACTTTAGCCAGCGGCGTGCGAGGCCGAGCACGATCAGCGTACTGAAGAACCATGCGGAAGGCGCACCGCCACTACCACCGGTTGACGGGGGAGGAGCGGAGATTGCGCTGACCGTCAGCACGGCCTTTTCGCTGGTGATGGTGCCGAGGGGATTAGTGATGGCGACGGAATACTCGCCGGCATCGGAGCTGCGCACGTTGGGGATGCTCAGGGTGCTGGCCGTGGCGCCGGTCAACGCGCTGCCGTTGACGTACCATTGATAGGTGGGGGCGGGGACCGCGACGGCGGACACGGAAAACTGCGCCGTGGCCCCGGCGGCGACGGCCTGGTTTTTCGGCTGCGACGTGGCGACCGGCGGTCCGGCAAGCTGACCTTGCCGGATGGTGTGGTTCTGCGTGTCCGCCACATAGGCGAACCCGGTGCGGGTCATGGCCACGCTCGTGGGCTGGAAGAAACGGACGGCGTTGCCGAGCCCGTCGTTGGATGAACCGTCGGTCTGGGCCGTGCCGGCGAGTGTCGTCACGACGCCGGCCGGCGTGATGCGACGGAAGGTGTGGTTTGAGGTGTCCACGACGTAGACGTTGCCGTCATCGTCCACCGCCACGCTCGAGGGATAGTTAAACCGGG
>JBIJDP010000196.1:0-5350 GCA_044344065.1 Opitutaceae bacterium | reverse complement strand
CGAGCAGCTCACCGGCGGCAGCGCCGGCCAGGTCCCGTGGCACCTCGTCATGGCGCTGGCGACCGTGATGGTCCTCCCCGTCATCGTATTGTTCGTGGCCGCCCAGCGCCGCTTCGTGGAGGGCGTGGCGGCGACGGGGGTGAAGGGATGAGACCGCCCAACTCTTTCTCTTAATCTTTCTCGTTCTCGTTCTCGTCCGTCAGGGTCCAACTTTAACCGCAATCCGCAGCAATCACCAAGGCACGAGAAAGAGAAAGATTAAGAGAAAGAGAAAGATTGGATTCCAGCGTGGGAATAAAAGGCGGGATTCGGACCTTTCCTTCGTAGGCCCGGCGAAGGAGGAGGCCCCGCCCTACAACCAATCTCGATTTTCCTCCCCGTAACCGCTACCCCATTGCCTCGCATGGACCCGCTGCCTCTCTGCCCTTATCCGCAATCTCTGGTGCATGCCGGGCGCAGCGTGCCGTTTCCCGCGGCGATCGCCGTGCAGGGACTCGAGGCCGCAAACCCCACTGAGGCAGCCGCGCACCGAACCATGGAACAGCTCGCATCCATGTTGCCGGGCGTGCCGTGCACCTTCGACGGTGACGCGGCCTATCGCATCCGCTTTCTCGACGATGCCGCCGTGATTCATCCCGAGGGCTATGTACTGACCGCGGATGAAACGGGCATCACGGTGGCCGCCGGCACTCCGGCCGGCCGGTTCTACGGGGCGCAGACCGTCTACCAGTTGCTCACCGGCATTTTCCATGCGGGCCGGTTCCTGCGCTTCGATGCGGCGGTGGACGCCCGCACGGCCGCGGCGCAACGGGCGGTGCCGGTGCTGCGGATCGAGGACGAACCGCGCTATGCCGTGCGCTCCTTCATGGCCGACGTCGGCCGGGCGCCGTTTTCGCTGCCGCTGCTCAAGCGTCTCGTCCGCATCCTGGCGCACCTGAAGCTCAACACCCTGCATCTCCATCTGAACGACGACGAGCTGTGCGGTTTTCGCTTCGCGCACCTGCCGATCGGCCGGGAGAATCCCTTCGCGCTGGATGCCGCGGCACTCACCGAGCTGGTGGCTTATGCGCGGGGCTACCATGTCGCGATCCTGCCCGAGATCGAATCATGGGGCCACGTGCACAGTTTCACCTATCATTATCCGCACCTGCGCGGGGCGGCGGGACAGTATGGCGGCTCATCCTTTGGCATCGGCGAGGCGACCTACGCCCTGTTGGAGAAGATCTACGACGAGATCGTTCCCTGCCTCGAACCCGTGGCGGCCGTGCATCTCGGCCTCGACGAGGCGCTGTGGGCGGTGCTGCCGGGCGAGGAAAACCGCGGCCACACCCCGGAGAACATGGTCGGCCGGCTGCATGACATCCTCATGCGCGTCGGGGCACGCCATGGAAAAAATCTGACGATGCACATCTGGGCCGACCATGGCGGGCGGCCGGTGCCCGCCGCGCTGCGCGACCGGATCGTCGTCCAACCCTGGGGTTACGCCGAGCAGAGCATTCCCGAGATCATCGAAAAGGTGAAACGCTACGGCGGCGCCGGCAAACCGCCGGTCATGCTCGGTGCCGGCGCCAGCTGGATCCGCGTGCACGGCGACTACGAAGCCACGCGGGCGTGGTGCGCGGCAGGGGCGGTGCACCCGAACGTGCTGGGCGTGACCCTTTGCCTCTGGGGCACCAACGACATGGCCGGCCGGTTGATCACTGCGTTTGCCGGGGCCGACTGCGCGTGGTCCCCCGCCACTCCGGCGCATGTCCCCGGTCCGGCTCCCGTCGAAAGCCTGCGCAACGCCCTCGACCAGCAGATGCGCCAGTGGCAGATCCTGTTTCCCGAGGCCGATCCGGCGGCGATCAACGCCGACCGCGGCACGGAGGTGGAACTCGGCCGCTATGTGTGGCCGCCCCGCGCCGGCGAGGCCGTGGCGCCGACGGCGGATTATTTTCCGGAGACGAAATGAGTGGGGTATGATGCAACCTGCTCATCGTAGGGTCGCCGCTTGCGGCGGACCGTTTGGACTCTCATGCGCGTCATTTGCCGGCGATTGTCGAACCGGCCTCGCGCGAGCGCGAGCCCTACGTTGCCCCCTGGGAGCGCGGGCGGCCCGCCCGCTCCTCTGCGCATGCGGGCCGGCGGCCCGCGCTCCCAAGGGAACCTAACCCAGCTTATCCATGAATCCTGAAACTCCGTCCTTCTCCCTCACCATCGTCCTGCCCTATCCCGGCGCGGACCTCCAGACCACCTACTGGGCCGGAGGCGAGGCGAAGGTGGATTGGAAGCAGGGCGGCTCCGACGCGGACCGCTGCACCGTTGCCTTTGCTGCCGTCGAACTCCGCGACCATCTCGCGCGCACCGCCCCCGCGTGGAAGTTCCGCTTCAGCGCCACCCTGCCGGCCGAAGGTCTGGTCCTTGTGATCGGTCCGGCCGCGACCCTCCGGGCGGAACTGGGTCTGGATGTCACCGGTGTCCCGGCAGATCCGCAGGGTTATGTGATCCGTTCATTGCCGCATGCCAGTCGTCCGCGGCTCGTGTTCGCCGGCGGCGGTCGCGAGGGCGTGCTCTACGCCGCCTATGCGTGGCTCGGCGAACTTGGCTGGCGCTGGCAGACCCCCGGTCCCGGGGGCGAGATCGCGCCGGCGGCGCGGGCCGACCTGCCGCTGGCCGGTTGGGATCTGGCCACGGCGCCGGACTTCCCGCTGTTCCGCGGCTTCCATGTGGAATACATGGGCATGGAGTCACCCGATCTGTTCCGGTGGATGGCGCGCAACCGGCTCAACTCGTGCTGTTATCATCCGCTTTCCGCCCCGTTGATGCGCAAGCTCGGCTTCCGCTTCGTCTCCGGCGGCCATGTCCTCGAGCGCATCCTCGATCCCGACCTGCCGCAGCACGACGGCCGCACGATGTTCGAGGCGCATCCGGACTGGTTTGCCGAGGTGGAAGGCCGGCGCGAGCGGGCGCAGGCGCACCGCTACCAGTTCTGCGTGACGAACGAGGCGGCCGTGCACCATGTGGCGCAGGCGGTCGTTGAACTGTGCCGCACGGACTGGGCTGAGACCGACCTGCAGAACCTTTGGCTGTTCGATACCTGGGCGGGCTGGTGCCAGTGCGGGCACTGCCGCGCGCTGGGCAACGACGCTGACCGCTACCTGCATTTTCTTGCACGCGTGCGCACGGCGGCGGATGCGGCGGTCAGGGCCGGCACCCTGGGCCATGCCCCCGGTTTCATCCTCGTGGCCTACGAGGGCACACCCTCGCTCGCAGGCCCGACGCGCGGCATCCCCGCCGTGCTCGCCACCGGCCGCGACCTCGTGCTCTACGCGCCCATCAACCGCTGCTACGCCCACACGCTGGAGGATCCGGCCTGCGACGAACTCAACACCCACTACGCCCGCACGCTCGGCGAATGGGGCCGCGAGGCGCACCGCCTGCCGCTGGCGGTGGTGGAGTATTACAACGTCTCGAAGTTCGAGGACCTGCCGCTGCTCTTCACACGCACCATGGGCGCCGACTTCGCCTTCTACCATCGCACCGGCGTGCGCGGCATGAGCTACATGCACGTCCCGGTGGCGCTGTGGGGTCCGCGGGCCCTCACGCAGCTGCTATTCGCCCGCCTGTCCTGGGACGCCGCCGCACCGGTCGCGGCCATCGTCGCGGATTATCTCGAAAAGCGCTACGGTGCGGCGGCCGCCGCGATGCGGGAATTCTACGGCGAGCTCGAATCCGCCTACGCCAACGTCACCGCCTGGCGAAACTGGCACAAGGACAGCGTGAACCAACAGCTGCTCGCCTGGGACGGCCGCACGCGGCCCGAGAAATTGGTCTTTATCCTGCAGCACCTGCAACCGCAGGGCGGCCAGGCCATTGGGCCGGAGGCCTCGCTCGCGCACCTCGACTGTGCGGCGGCGGCGTTGCAACGCGCGCAGCAGGTGAAGGTCCCGGCGCCGGTCCGCCGCCGGATCGAGGAGGATGCGCGCGCCTTTCGCTACGGTGCCGAGTCGTTCCGTTTCTATTGGGCGATGGCGCGCCTGCATGAGGCCGAGCGCACCGGCGACACCGGGGCGGCCCGGGCCGCGTGGGTCGAGGCCGACCGCCTCGCGATCTCGCTCGATTCGTACTACGTGCCGTTCAATTACGAGCATCCCGGCCCCGGCGTGCGGACCAGGACAGGCCTGGCCCGCACCCAATTGCAGCCGCTCGTGGATGCGCTACGTGAACGGTACGCGACGGTATAGGAGGAATATTTTTTTTAACCACGGATACCACGGATTGGGATTCAAACCATTTAACAGGAGCTCGCTGAGGAAGCAGAGAGGTGCAGTAGAGTCTGGTGTGGTTGCAGGGGAATTGTGTCCGTCCTGATTAGTTCGCTGCAAAAGGTAGGAGCCTGCTTGCAGGCGATGGTTTGAAGTAGGGGAGCACCTTGTGTGCGCCCATTCATCCACCCGCGGCTGTTGCATGCTAACCAAGGCGCAGTCGAGCTGCGCCCCTTGTTGCTACAAGTTGAATCGCCTGCAAGCAGGCTCCTACCTCTCGGAACCGCCAATGCCATTGACCACCTAACTCCGCTGACTCCACCCCCCAATGCCCGTTCTCTGCTCCCTTTGCTCCCTCCTGTAAAACGATTGGGCCCCCATCCGTGCCTGCCCTCCATAGGCTTGGCGACGGAGGGTGATCCGTGGTCAAATTCCGTCAGAGATCCGTCGGCTTGCTCAGGAAGATTGCCTTCAGCGCCTCGGCCGCGGGCTTGGGGCGGCCGTGGAAATCGAGCACCGCGGTGTTGGCCGGACAGGGGAACGGGTCGTGGCCCATCCAGACGATGAAGCCGCCGGCGGCGGGAAAACGGCGCTTGGTGGCGCGGGCGGCGCCGTCCAGAGCCTCGCGCTGATAGCGCTGGCTCCACGCCACATAGTCCGCGAGGTCGCGTGGCGCCCGGCCGTTCGCCTGCTGGAATTCCTTCGACTGGATCCAGAAACCGAACCGCCGCCAGAGCGGATTGTTCTCGTCGAGCGGCAGCAGCGCGCCGGGAGCGTTGTATTTTTCCAATATATCCACCGGGCTCGCGCCGGCGGCGCCGACCTCGGAACGGAACAGGGAGTCGTCGCGGTTCCAATACTCCGCGGTGGCCGGCCACCACGGGCCGTGGATGTCCCAATGCAGGCCCTTGCCGAAGTCCTTTTCGTCCGCCGTGAAACGCGGACCCGAGGCGGACGTGACGAGGAAGCGCCGGCCCGGGTCCATGGCCGCGGCCTCCCTCGCCATCATCGCGAGCAACGGATGGGCGAGCGTCGCGGGAATGCCGGTGCCAATCTTGCCGCCGTCGAGCCCGCCCTGCAGTTCGTTGCCGCCGCACCAGCAC
>JBIJDP010000195.1:0-5363 GCA_044344065.1 Opitutaceae bacterium | reverse complement strand
TCACTATCCCAAACAGGCCCAGGACCGTTAAGCTTCCCAGAAAACCTTTCTCCTCGGCGATGACCGAGAAGATAAAATCGTTGTGCGCGACCGAGCGCGGCAGGTAGCCGAGCTGCGCCTGCGTGCCCTCCGTCCAGCCCTTGCCCATCAGGCCGCCGCTGCCGACCGAGATCAGCGACTGGCGCTGGTTCCAACCGATGCCCATGGGGTCGATCTTGTCGGGCGCCACGAAGGAAATGATGCGGTTGCGCTGGTAATCGTGCAGAGGCACGAGGGTGTGCGGCTCGTATTTGCCGCGGTCGGAAATGTAGGAGTAGTTGTGCGACTCCATGAAGTTGGCGTAGCGCCAAGTGTCCCATGCGACGATGGTTACGATGAAAAGGAACGCGCCCAGCGCCCCGGCGAAGAAGCGGGACGACAACTTGGACACGTAGAGCATGGAAAACACCATCGGGGGCAGCACAATCGCCGACTTCAAGTCCGGCTGGAGCAGGATAAGCACCAATGGGATACCCACCGCAAGGGCCAATTTCCCGAGCACCCCGAGGGACTGGCGCACCGTGCCGATTTCCGAGCGGATAAGCAGGCTGGCGGTGATGAGCAGCACCGCAACCTTGGCAGTTTCAGAGGGTTGGAAGGCAAAGAAGCCGAAATCCAGCCAGCGCGTGGCCCCGTAGCGCTCGCTGCCGATGCCCGGCAGGAGCACGAGGAACAGGGGGAACAGCGCGGCCAGGTAAAACCAGTGCGCCACGCTCAGCCAGAAGCGGTAGTCGATCAGCGAAACGGCCGTGTAAATGACCGCCCCGCCAACGAGCCAGACCAGTTGGGTGATCCAATTGTCGCCCCGCACCGAAAGCTGGGCGCTGTAGATGAAGAACACGCCGAACAGGCTCAGGCCCACCAGCGCGAAGGGGGTCAGCAGGTCCCAACGTCCCCGGGTGGTCGTCTTGAAGACGCTCAGGTTGTCGAGGGGCGAGGCGAGTTTCACGGGTGGCTCAAGCAGAAGCGGTTTCGTCGCCCAGGGGCAAGGCCGCCTTGGATGATTCCGCAATTTCGGCTTCCTTGGCACTGACCAAGCCCAGCATCACCCAGAATGGTACGGCGCCCATCGGGCCCTCGAGCACGACGCCAAAGGTGGCGCTGACCAGCAGCACCCAGAGGCCGCACCAGATCGCCCACTCGCTTTCCGCCGCCGAGGTCTGGAGGGAGTGCCAGGTGCGCCGTAACAGGATCCAGCAGAACCCGACCCATACGGCCAAACCCAGCAGCCCCATGCGGCCAAACACCGTGATGAAGATATTATGCGGACTCCGGGCGGCAAAGTCCTCCGCCGTGCCATCGGGATAATATTCCTGCAGGAATCCGCCGGCGAGGTCATGGCCAAAACCAAGTCCGAGTACCGGGTTGGAGTCCCACGTTTCCAAAATCACGTTCTTCCACCAAGTGGCCCGGAAGCGGTTGTTGTCACCCTTGTAGAAGTTCTCGCCCGACATGTAGCTGCCCTGGCCCGCGAAATCCGTGATGGAGCTGATCCGGTCGGCCGTGCTCCGGAGTTTGCCATGAGCCCAGGCATTGTTGCCCAGCGCGGCCATCCCAAGCAGGGCCAAGGCGGCCAGTCCGCTGGCGACCCCCAGGGTCAAGGGGTATCGCCACCGGCCGGCCAGGAGCAGCAACGTCGTGGCACAGGCGACGCCGAGCAGGGAAGCACGGTTGTCGCTGGCCAGGATCCATAGCACGAGCGCGACTGACATGGTCACCGCCAGTCCCCGCCAGGAGCCGCGGACGACGAAATACCAAAGCAGGCTGGCCACGCCAAAATAGGTGAAGGCCAGGTCGCCTTTGAAATAAATCAAAGGCACTTCATGGATGGTTAGCACGCTCAGGAAGAGCCGCGGGAACAATTCCGATGCGCCGAATGTGAAAGGCAGCAGGGCTGTGCCGCCCAGCAGGCAGCCCAGCAGCCAGCGACGCGCCTTGGGATCCCTGGCCATGTGCTGCACCAGGAAGAAAAAGACGGCGTAATAGACCATGGCGAAATCCCGCACCGCGAGAAAGCCGTGGCGCGGCAGGTCCAGCGCAAAGCGACCGCCGCCCAGCACCAGCCAGGCCAGCAGGATGTGGTTGAGGCTGTCGCGGGCGAAGGGCAGCTGCCGGGAGTGGGCCCAGACGATGCCGCGCCAGGTGCCCGCGACCAGCAGCACGGTTTCCGCCGGCAGGAGCGGCAGGCCCGGCGCCGGCATCAACTGCGCAAAGCCACGGTTGCCGACAAGGTAGCCGAAGAGCGCCAGGCCGGTCAGGATCACATCAAAGGGTAGGCGCAGCAGTCGCGTCAGACCGGCGCCCAACGCCAGGGTCACCGCGATCGCCGGCCAGAAATAACGGCCTTCCGCGATTTGAAATCCCAGCCAGACGGCCGCCACGCCGGCGGCGATGGCAACCAGGATCTGGCGGATTTGCGGATTCATGCGCCCCGAGCCCAGCCGCGTGGCGACCCGAAAGCAATGTCACAAGCGTCCCTTGCGCCCCCGCGCCTTCGCGTCACACTCGTTCCCATGCCGCTGATCTCGGCGATATTCGTCTTTCACCGCCATACCCCGTATCTGCGTCCCGCCCTGCAGAGTCTGCTGGCCCAAACCCAGCCGGATTTTGAGGTGATCGTCGTGGACAACGGCACCGGGCTGGGCCTGGGCGCCTTTGGCGATGACGGGCGGGATCCGCGGTTGCGCCTGCTCTCATTTCCACAGAACCGGGGCATTGCCGCCGCGCACAACGCCGCCGTGGCCCTGGCGCAGAGCGAATTCATCGCCTTGATGGATTATGACGACGTGGCACTCCCGCGGCGCTTCGCGTGCCAGGTGGCGGCGATGCAGGCCAAGCCGCAACTGGGATTGGTCTTCGGTCATCAGTCCCACGACGTTCGGGCGTCGCGAGGTGTTCGCGCGGGTACCCCAACGCGAGGAGTTTTTAGCCGCCTCGGATTTTGATTTCACCAGCCGGGCGCTGGAGCAATGGCCCAGCGAGAGCGTGCCCGAGGTGGTGTTGAAATACCGGCGATACAGCACCCAGACCACCGTGCAACAATACGCACTGCAGCAGTTCAAAGTCAGCATTACCCGGCTGCTGACCGCCCGCCGCCGGGCCGGGCGCCCCGAGGGGCTGCCCGAACTGCTGGCTGATTTGGCGGAGTGGCGCAGCCCGGTGCCGGTGCCGGCAGAATATTTCTCGTGGTTTGCCGAGCGGGCCCAGCGGGAGGGCTTCCCCCTGCTCGCGGTCTATTTTGCCCGCCGGCTGCTGTCGGTGCGACGCACTCCTGGAACAATGCTGACCGCCTGGCGGTTGACCGCGGCCGCGCTCCGCTCCGCTCCTTCGCAACGGGTGAAATTGCTCCGCATGTTCTTCACCGGTCCCTTGCGGACCCATGGCCTCAGGCGGCTTTGAGCGCTGCCCGTCGCGCCAGGGTGCGGTTGACCGCCCAGGTCACGAGGGGGGCGCACATCAGCCAGCGGGTGAACCATTCCCAACCAGCCGCGGCGCTCAGCAGACTGCCGGCAACCAGACATACGGCCCCGCAGAGATCGGCCGGTCCACAGGCCCGCTCGCGGCGCATGGCGATCAGAGCCGTGTGAAAGAAATGGCCAGTGGTGAGGGCCACGGCGAAAAATCCCGCCGGCATGACCAAAGCGGCGGCGGCGGCGTAACGGGCGCTCACGAGTGGACCAACGAGCAGCGGCATCAACGATTGCAGCAGGGCAGTGAGCGCCAGCGCGCTGCCCGCATAGACCAAGGCGGCGCGATCCGCCCGGTCCATGAGCTGGCGGCGGGAGGCGGCGGATCCGTCGAACGCCGCAAACCAGGAGGGCTGCAGATATTGCAGCATCACGGTCCCCAGCATCGAAGGTAAAATGAGCGCGATGTTGCCCGCCAAGGTGAAATAACCCGCCGGTTCCGCGCCATAAAATCCGGCGACCACCCAGCGGTTCATTCCGCCAAGCACCCAGCCCGCGATGGCCAGGGCGGTGAACAACGGACCGGCGTAGGCGGCCGTCAACTGGCGTGGCTCTTGCGCGACCGGTGTTTTCCAACTGTCGCGCAACCACCATGCACCAAGCGCGGCGACCACCAGCGCGTGCAGGAGAAAACCGCCGAGCAGGGCGGCGAAGCTCGCGCTGACGAAACCGTAAAGCAGCAACGGCACAAAGGCGCGCGTGACGGCACCGCTCGCCGTGATGCTGCAATCGGCCCAGTGGTGCCGGCTCGCCTGCAGGGTGGTCTGGGCGAAGTGGGCCACCGCGAGCGCCGCGGCCACCAGCAGCAGGATGCCGCCGGACAGGACCGACGGCCCGGGGATCGCCAGGAGGGTGAGTCCCGCGACCGTCAGCACCAACCAAGGCAATTTGCGGACCGCCGACGCCAGGACCTCGCGCAGCAGTCCGCCCCGGTCGGCTGATTCGACCCAGTGGCGGGCGGCGAATTTGTTCAGCCCCGCAAAGATCACCCACATGCCGACGGGCGTGAGGCTCAAAAAAATGCCGTAGTGCCCATAGACCTCCGGCGGCACCCAGTGGGAGGCAAGTCGCACGCCGATGATGCCGCAGGCAAGGCCGATGGCCTGCGCCAGCAGGATCGGGATCAGCCGGTTGCGGATATCCTCGGGTGATAACTTCATATTGCAGCGGCCCCGTGCAGGGCCCGCGCCAGAGCATCGGGCGAGATCTGTTTCAGGCAATCCACATCCGGGCGGGAACAGCGCCAGCCACAACCGTTGCAGGGCAGTTCGTGCTGCACATAAATCTGGCGCGCGGACCGGCGCCACGGCATGCATAGCCCGGGGGTTCCGCCGCCCAGCACAATGACGGCCCGTTGATCGAGCGCAGCCGCAAGATGTGCTCCGCCACTTTCTGTCCCCAGAAACAAGCCGGCTGACGCCACCAGTTTGATGAACTCGTCCAGGGTTGGCGGCAGTGAAAGCGAGACCCCGCCCGCACCCGCCGCCGTCAGTTGCGCTGCATAAGCATGCAATCTTTTCGCCTGAGCCGGACTGCCGCAAAGCGTGATCGGACGCCGTCCGCGCCAAACCTGGAGGCTGGCGGCCACCAGCGCGGGTGGCAGGGTGCGGAGCGGACTGCTGCTCAGCGGACAAAGCAGCAGCGTGCCGTGGTCTTCTGCCACAGCGCTTTGCAGGCCGGTCGTGATTTCAACGCCACTGACCGGCCGGCCCAGGACCATCGAGACGATCTGCTGGTGCGCGAGCAGGTCGAAGGGTAGAAAGGCCTTGGCCGCGGTGGGATAGTCGGCGCGCGTCAGCCTGATTTCACGCTCGGCCTCAACCCAGGTGAGGGAGACCTCCTTGTAGAGGTCGCGCT
>JBIJDP010000193.1:0-5367 GCA_044344065.1 Opitutaceae bacterium | reverse complement strand
TGCAGGGCAACTGTGATGCCAATCCGGGCTGGCCGATGTCACGCGAGTTGGAACGCGCGGGGGTCAGATTTTTCCTTACCCACATCCCGCCGCCCCATGCGCCGACGGGCGTCCACGTCATCCTCCTCGGACACACGCATGTGCCCCGGGACGAGATGCTGGACGGCGTGCGCTGGCTCAATCCCGGCTGCATCACGCGGCCGCGCGGCTGCCCGGCCAGCTATGCCTGGCTCGAGGTGGCGTGCGGGAAAATCACCGCCTGGTCATTGATGCAAATCTGAGTTCGTCCACCACATGCACCGTTCACTCCTGCCCAATGCGCTCAGCGCCCTGCGCATTCTGCTGGCGCCGGCGGCATTGATGGCGGCGGTGGCGGGATCGCGGCCGTGGTTTGTCGGCTGCCTGGCGGCCGGGTTGCTCACCGATGCCGTGGACGGCTACCTCGCCCGGCGCCTGAAGGCCGAGAGTGATTTCGGCCGCAAACTCGACAGCGCCGCCGACTACGTGACCATGCTCATCGGCATCGCCGGCATCGCGCTGCTCTGGCCGGACATCATGCGGCGCGAGCTGCCCTGGGTGTTTGCCGCGCTCGGGGCGTTTTTCGCGGTCATCGTCTATGGCTTTGTCCGGCTCGGACGGGCGCCCTGTTACCATACCTGGGCGTCGAAGGGCTTTGCCGTGGCGTGCGCCATTTCGCTCGTGCCGCTGCTGTCCGAATGGGCGACCTGGCCGTTCCACGCGGCCATCGCGCTGCAGGTGACGGCGGGGGTCGAGGAGATCGCGATCGCGGTGCTCATCCCAAAGCATCGCGGCGAGATGCCGACGATCTGGCACGCCTGGCGTCTGCGCCAATCACAGCCGCGGGAAAACTGACTTAACCACGGATTTCACGGATGACACGGATCAGGCGGAAGTTTCGTTGTAGGATGGCCACAAGAGGCACAGAAGGCACAAAAGCGACCAAGCAATTTTACAGGAGGTAACAGAGAAAACAGAGATTGGATCAATACCTCCGTTCCCTCCGTTTGCTCCTGTGAAATGGATAGGATCCTTATGTGCCTCTTGTGCCTTCTGTGGCCATCGCTTGAAGCCTCATTCGCCGAATCCGTGCAATCCGTGAAATCCGTGGTTAAAAAATCCGGCGCATTTCCTTCGTGTCTTTTCGTGTCCATTCGTGGTTAAACCATCGGCCATGGACGCAGGCGGGCAGCAGGAACTCTTGGGGTTGCTGGCTCCGGCGGTCGCGGCTCCGGTCGCGCACGCGGGGGAGGGCTCCCTTGTGTTCCAGCGCAGCGCTACCGCGCGCAATTACCGGCTCACCCTCAAGCGCGACGGCACGGCTGTGGCGACAATCCCGGCGCGCGGCTCGGAGCGGGAGGCGCGGCGTTTCGTGGAGCAGCATCGCGAGTGGCTCCAGCGCGCCCGGGCGCGGCAGGAGCGGAAACCGCGCGGCGCCGAGGTGTGGGTGATCGGCACCCATGTGCTCTGGTGCGGCGAAATGACGGAGATCCGCCGGGCCACGCTGCCCGGGGCCGAACGCCCGCAGGTCTGCCTCGCCGCGGATGTGTTTCGTGTGCCGTCGTTCGACGGCGACCTCCGGCCGACGCTGGAGGCGCATTTCGCCCGGCGCGGCAAGGTCGAGCTGCCGGGCCGCACCTGGGAGCTTTCGGCGCTGACCGGCGTGGAGGTGAAACTTGTGACCGTGCGCAACCAGCGTTCGCGCTGGGGTTCGTGCTCGGCCGGCGGCACCATCTCGCTCAACTGGCGGCTCGTGCAGACCCCGGACTTCGTGCGCGACTACATCATCTACCACGAGCTCATGCACCTGAAGGAGATGAACCACTCGAACCGCTTCTGGACCCGCGTCGAGGAAGTCTGCCCCCACTGGCGCGACGCCGAACGCTGGCTCAAACGCAACGGCAGCCTGCTGGGATTGTGATGAAATACCGGCAGAGGAATTAACCGCAAAGAACGCAGAGAACACATAGATCCGAAGTCGGCAGTTCCATTTCTGTCTTTGCGCTCTCTGCGTTCTTTGCGGTTAACTCGGTTTAGCCCATGTCTCCCATGATCATCCCGCTCCCGGTTTCCTGCGTCGCCACGGGCGGCGCGCCCTTTGCACTGACGGCTCGCACCGTGGTGGTCCCGCCGGCGGATGCCGCCCTGAAGTTTGCCGCGGCCGAAACGGCCCGCCTGCTGGGCGTGCCCATTGCCGACCGCGCGCCGGCGGGTGGCAACGCCGTGAACCTTGCGGTCGATCCTGCGGTTACCTCCGCGCTCGGGGCCGAGGGCTACCGGCTCACCGTGACTGCGCAGAGCGTGGCCATCAGCGGCGGCGGCCCGGCGGGCGTCTACCACGGCGTGCAGTCCCTGCGGCAGCTGCTGCCGCCCGACCTCGAGCGTTTCGGTTGGCGCGCCGACGGCGGACGCGTGACCGTGCCGGCGGTCGAGATCGAGGACCGGCCGCGCTTCAGCTGGCGCGGCGCCATGCTCGACGTGAGCCGGCACTTCTCGCCGGTCGCGGAGGTGAAGAAATTCATCGACCTGCTCGCCCTGCACAAATTCAGCGTCTTCCACTGGCACCTCGTCGACGACCAGGGCTGGCGCGTCGAGATCAAGAAATACCCGAAGCTCACCGAGGTCGGCGCCTGGCGCCCAGTCACCCTGCGCCAGCTCGTCGAGGAGGGCAGCGACGGCATTCCGCACGGCGGCTTCTACACGCAGGCCGAGCTGCGCGACGTCGTGGCCTACGCCGCCGCGCGCGCGATCACGGTGGTGCCCGAGATCGAGTTGCCCGGTCACAGTTCGGCCGCGCTCGCCGCCTACCCGGAGCTGGGCTGCACCGACGCCCCCGGCTACAACCCCCAGGTGCAGACGCGCTGGGGCATCTTCCCCGAGACCTACGCGCCGAAACCCGCGACCCTGCAGTTCCTCGACGACGTGCTGGGCGAGGTCCTCGACATCTTCCCGAGCAAGTTCATCCACATCGGCGGCGACGAGGCGCTGAAGGACCAATGGGAGGCCTCGCCGTCCACGCGCGCCTTCATGGCGGCCAACGGACTCAAGGACGGCCACGAGCTGCAGAGCTGGTTTGTCCGCCGCACCGAGGGCTTCCTAGCCGCCCGCGGCCGCCGGCTCGTGGGCTGGGACGAGATCCAGGAGGGCGGCCTCGCTCCCGGTGCGACCATGATGGCCTGGCGTGACGTCAAGTGGGCGGTCGAGGCTGCGCGTCACGGCCACGACGTCGTCATCGCGCCGACCTCGCACACCTACTTCGACTACACCGAGGGCAGCGGCGAGGAGGAGGGTCTCCCGATCGGCGCGCAGAACACGGTGGCGAAGGTCTACGGTTTCGAGCCCATCCCGGCCGACCTCGAGCCGGAGCACCACGTCCGTGTCCTCGGCGCCCAGGGCCAGCTCTGGCGCGAGCGCATCTACAGCCTCCCGGTCATCGAGCGCCGCGGCTTCCCGCGCCTCACGGCCTTGAGCGAGGTTGTCTGGTCGCCGAAGGAAAAGCGCGACTACGCCGACTTCCAGCGCCGCCTCCCCTGGCTCCTAGCCCGCCTCGACCGTCTGGGAGTAAACTACCGCCGCCCGCGCCCGGGCGAGTGAGCCAAACCCGCAAACCGTTTTAACCACGGATTGCACGGATGACACGGAAAGGAATCTGAACAAAGACTGGGAGGTACGCTTATCTGCGCTTATCGACGCTGATATCCGATCCCTTTTGGTTTTGATCCCAATCCATTAGCGAAGATTAGCGCAGATTAGCGGTTAAAAAGGTCTGAACTCCAATCCGTGCCATCCTAGTGATCCGTGGTTAAACCCAGATCGGTTGGCTGGTGGGGCAATTGTAACCTGCGGGCGGCAGGGGCGTCTTGGTCCGCATGTCGCATCCGATGTGTGCGTCTTTTCCAATATAACCAAATCCACCCATGAATATGTTCTCCCGTCTTGCTGTCCCCCTGTTCCTCTTCGCCCTCGTCACCGCCACCCCATTGCTGCGGGCTGACGACACCCCGGCCGAGCCGCCCGCGCGTGAGCGTGGTCCCGGTGGTCCGGGCGGCCCGAAAGAGCGTTTGCAGAAAATGGCCGAAAATCTCGGACTGTCCGCCGAGCAGAAGGAAAAAGTCGGCGCGATCCTGAAGGAGCAGATGGAGCAGGGCCGCACCATCCGCGAGGACGAGTCCCTGACGCAGGAGCAGCGCCGGGAGAAGATGCGGGCGTTCGGCAAGGCGACGCGGGAGAAAATCCGCGCCGTGCTCACGCCCGAGCAGCAGGCGAAATTTGAAGCAATGCCGAAGCGCAGCCCCGGCGGTCGCCGGGGTGAGCGCGGTGAGCGTCCGCGCAAGGATTGACGCCATTTTTAGCACGTCCGGTTGTAGGAGCGGCTTTATGCCGCGATGGTGCGTCGTTCACGGGCGGATCGCGGCGTAAAGCCGCTCCTACAGTGGGATCCGCCGCACACGCCCGTAGCCACGGGGATACTGCCGCCATTAAGGGCGGCTTTTTGTTTTCGACGCGCCGCCGGTGCGGCCGCACGCTGCGGGGATGAGCAATCTCCGGGTGGTCGTCGTTGGGGGCGGCGCGGCGGGATTTTTCGCCGCCATCGCTTGCGCGGAGAAGAATCCCACCGCGGCGGTCACGCTGTACGAAGCCACGGCGCATCCGCTGGCCAAGGTGCGCATCTCGGGCGGCGGGCGGTGCAATGTCACCCATGCCTGCTTTGAGCCGCGTGAACTGGCCAAGCGCTACCCGCGCGGGGGCCGCGAACTGCTCGGAGCGTTCCACCGGTGGTCGCCGCGCGACACGGTCGCCTGGTTCGAGGCGCGGGGTGTGGAACTGAAGACTGAGGCCGACGGACGCATGTTTCCGGTCACGGATGACTCCGCCACCATCGTGGACTGTCTCCTCGGCGCCGCGGCCAAGGCCGGGGTCGAGGTGCGCACCAGCCTGGGTGTGCGCAAGGTGGAGCAAGTCGGCCGCAGCGAGGCGGAACCGGCGTTCTGGCTCACGCTGACCGACAACACGGAATTGCGCGGTGAGCGGCTGCTCATTGCCACGGGCGGCAACCGGGCCTCGGCCGGGCTGACCATGGCGGCGGCACTCGGACACGCCATCGAACCGACCGTGCCGTCGCTCTTCACGTTTCACATCGACGACAAGCGCCTCGAGGGTCTCTCGGGCATCGCGGTGGAGAATGTCGCCGTGAGCGTACCCGGCACCAAGTTGAAGGAGGGCGGCCCGTTGCTCATCACGCACTGGGGCCTGAGCGGTCCGGCGATCCTCAAGCTTTCGGCCTGGGGTGCGCGCGAGCTGGCGGCAGTGAATTACGAGTTTTTGCTGCGGATCAATTTTGTCCCCCCG
>JBIJDP010000194.1:0-5367 GCA_044344065.1 Opitutaceae bacterium | reverse complement strand
TGTGGCAGTGGCGGAGCGGCGCAGCGTGGCGAGTTCGGCGGCGTCCTTGGGGCGGCGCGCGTGGGTGAAGAGAATGCGGATTGTCGCGGTGAGTTCCGGATCGGCGGATACGTTGGTCAATGATGCGCCAAGCAGGGCGATGCGCCGGCCCTGGCGCGCGGCCAGCCACGGGGCCAGATTTTCCAGCGGTTCGCCAGGCGGCTGGGTCCGGCCCTCCCAGATGCGTTCGTCCTCGGTGACCGAAGGCACGAAGGAATGCCAGGTGCCCTCGCGCGGATCATGGGCGACCACGCCGTGCGGACATTCCCGGCCGGTCAGGTAGAAATATTCGCTGTGGGCGCGGAATGGGTAGGTTTGATCGCTGTTTTCGGGGAGCTTGACCGGCTCACCGGCCGCGACGAGCAGGAGGGCATCAGCCAGGGGTAGGGCGGCGGCCAGACGGGCGTGACGTGCGGGGAAGTCGGTCATGCAGTCAGGCTGGGGCGGAGGCGGTCCGGGCAAAAGCCCAAAAGCGCGCCGGGCGCCATGAAACTTTCAACGCTCAACGTTCAACGCTTAACGCTCAATTTTGACCACCACCTCAGCGTCAGGCGTTACCCGTTAAGCGTTGAATGTTATCCTGAGACAGCTTGCTTAGCGGCGCTTCCGCTTGATTGGAATCGGCGGAATGACGACCACCGGGCAGGGCGATTTCTTCAGCACGCCGCTCGCCGTGCTGCCGGCCAGGAGATCGTAGAGGGCCGAATGGCCGTGCGAGCCGAGCACCACGAAATTGGCTTCCAGTTTTTTGGCCTGATCCACGATTTGCAGCGTGGGCGAACCCGTCAGCAGGACCGATGAGGCCTCGAGTCCGGCGGCCTGCAGCTTGTGCACCATCAGTTCAAGGTGGCGCGCGGCGGTCTTCTCGCTGAGGGCGACGATTTCCTGGATGTTGGCCATGACCGCGCCGTATTCGCTGGTGATCACCGGCGGCTGGACCACATGCATGAGGATGAGGCGGGCATTGAGCGAGCGGGCGAGCTCCGCGGCTGACTTGACGACGGCCTTGCTGATGGCCGAGAAATCAACGGGGGTGAGGATCGTTTTCATGGCAATGGAATGATACTCCGGAATGGAGCGATTGCCAGCGCAGTAATTGTCGGTTCCGCCGCGAATTTTGCCGGACCCCAGTCATCAATCCGTGGGCGAAGCGAATGACTTTTCGTCCGGCTGTAGGAGCGGCTTTATGCCGCGATTGTGAGCGCAGCATCGCGGCGTAAAGCCGCTCCTACAGTAAAGTAAGCACCCCGGACGTGCGGGTTCGCTCAGGCGCGGGCGGTCAGGGCCAGTCGCGAGCAATGCCGGGGCAGGCCGGCGGTCTTCAGCTCCACGGTGAAGACGCTGCCCGCCTCGCAATAACCGGGGTCGGTTTCGCCGCGGGCGGATGTGATGTAGAGCGTGTGGTTTTTCTCCCCGCCGAAACAGCAGGAGGTCACGCGCGAGGCGGGCACGGCGATCTCCGCGATGACCTTGCCGTCAGGCGCATGGCAGCGCAGGCAGTGACCATCCCATCGGGCGGACCAGAGATTGCCGCTGGCGTCGACACACAGGCCGTCGCAGGTGCCCTCTTCCTCAGTATTGCCCGTGTAGAAGAGGCGGCGGTTGGTGAGATCGCCGGTGGCGGCGTCGTAGTCGAACGCAAAGATCCGGTTGGTGGTCGAGCACGTCCAATAAAACGTGCGACCGTCGGGCGAGAGTCCCATGCCGTTGGATACGCCGGTGCCGCGGAAGAGCGGGTGGACCGAGCCGTCGGGGTCGAAGCGGAAGAGCCCGCCGCTGTCCTTGTCCTTGCCGATGGTGCCGGCAAAGACCCGTCCGGCGGGGTCGGCCATGACATCATTGAAACGCTGCGTGCCGGCATCGGAGAATTTCCTGACGGAGCGGCATTCGCCGGTGTCGGGATTGAAGCGCGCCAGGTCGTCGATGCGGAATAGCAACAGGGCACCATCGGCTTCGAGGGTGAAGCCACCGACGGACGGACCGGAGTAAATGGGACGTTCCTTCGTCATGCCCTCGCGCCAGGCATGGAGTTCGCCGGCGGTGATATCGGTCCAGAACAACGTGTGGCGGGCGGCGTCCCAGAGCGGATTTTCACCGAGCTGGTTGCGGGTCGACACAAGCAGGCGGGCGGCGGGCGAAGTGGCCATGTGGGGTAGGAGGGGTGGGGACGCTATTCAAGCAGCCAGCCGCCGTCCACCACGCAATTGTGGCCGGTGGACCCGCGGCTGACATCACTGAGGTAAAAGAGAATATGGTTGGCCACGTCGCCGGACTGGAGCCGCAGGGGCAGCGATTGCACGTTGCCCAGGTGCGCGAGGTGCTTGGCGGTGTCGGTCCCGGAAAAATACTCCTCGACCTGGCGTTCGGTGAAGATCCAGCCCGGGGAGACGGTGTTGATGCGGATGCCGTCGCGGCCCAACTCCCGGGCGAGTCCGGTGGTGAGGCCGAGGATGCCGGCCTTCGTTGCCGAGTAGATCGAGCGGCCGGGCAGGCCCAGGCGGTAGTTGATGGAGGACACGTTGACGATGGCCGGGGCGGTGCCCGCGCGGAGCAGGGGGAGGCTTTCGCGGATGACGAGGTAGTAGCCGCGCAGATTGAGGTCGACGATGCCGTCCCACTTGGCGGCGTCGCCCTCGGCGAGCGGGATCTTGGGATCAGTGCCGGCCACGTTCACCACGCCATCGAGACGATTGGTCCGCTGCCGTAATATGGCAAAGGCCCCGGCAATCGCGGCCGGATCACGCAGATCGCAGGGGAGGGGATGAAAGTCCGGATGAGTGATCGCGGGGGTCTCGCGCGAAAGTCCGTAGCAGGTGGCCCCATTGGAGAGCAGGGCTTCGATGGTGGCCCGGCCGATCCCGGCGGAGGCGCCGGTCACCACGAACGACTTGCCGTGCAGGTCGGGGAGCGTGAGGGCGGGAGCGGGCGTGTCTTGCAGATTCAGGGGCATGGCGGAGCGGGAAAACAGGACGCGATATCAGGGTAGAGGGCCGGACTTTCCAAAACGCAACCGACGCCTTCATCCTTTGGCTGCTTCATAACAGGGGTGTGCCTATCTCACGGCCGGCAAGCCAAGGGCAATTCCAAATTCGGCCCACGCAGTTCGGTTGCATATGCGCACCGATGGTCTCGAAGGGCTCAACTGCGGCGTTGCGTGCGCATGGATCCTGAGGAAAGTTCGCCACTCCCATGCGGCAATTATTACCGGCGGGGTTGTGCTTCTTGTTTTTCGCGCTGCTTACCAGGGCCGAGGTGCAGCGCGTCGCCGGCCAGGAGGCGCCCAATGAGATTCTGCCGCGGCTATTTGTGCTCTCCGCGGACTGGGCCGAACAGATCCCGCCGGCGGGACCCGTCAATGCGCCCGCGTTCTTCACCACCCTCCATCCCGGACAGAGGATCGCCCTTGGGCTCCTGGCGAAAGGGCCCGATCGCGACCGACTGTTCGACGGCGTGAGCCTCACTATGCGTCCGACTTCCTTCACAAACGGCGGCGGCTCAGGGCGCGACCTGCGGCCGGTGACGGTGCGCCCGATCAAGGCCGAAGGCACGGACTTTGCCCTTATGGCGTTGAAGGCGGCCGGCATCGGTGAGGCGGAGCGCGGTAAATTGGAGAAGGCGACGGCCCTGGTGACTTTGGCCGTGTTTGTGCCTGAGTGGACGGTGCCGATGGACGGCGGGGAGGCGGATTTCGAGCTGCGCGTGGAAGTCACCGGAGCCGCCGTGCCGGTCGTGCCCGCGCCCGTGCACCTGAAAATCCGGACCGCCGCGGACTGGGCGAAGGAGCCGCCGCTGACCGATGGGGAGATCAGCAAGCAGATGAATCGCTTCCGGGGAGATCTCTCACCCGGCCAGTTGCTGGCCTGGTTCGGGGTGCTGGCCAAGTCCCACGCTTTGAAGGCGCCGCCGGTGTCCGCGTTTTTTTGCGTTCGCGTTCAAGGCAGACCCGGCTGCACGCGCCGCGGCGGTGGAGGCGTATCCGACACTGGATCCCGAAAGCCAGCCGGCGATGTTATGGGTGCTGCGGCTCGGCGGAGCCGATTTGCCGAAGCTCTTGCCCGAGCTTTCCGCGGAAACGCTCGCGACCTTCAATACCGTCGAGCCGCTGCCGGACCCGCGCCGTCTCCCGCAATTCCAGGATCCGGTAAATCCCCAGGAAGTGAGGGACATTGGCCATGTCATGGACCGGTGCTGGGCAGGCTGGATGGCCACCGGGGACAAGAGCTACCTGCGCGCACTCGTCGGGCTGCTTGAAGGCGCGCCGGACTACGAGGTGTTCAAGGCCTGGCAGAGTGAGCGCGGCGGCGCGAAGGGTTTGAATGCCAGGGTGGCCCGGGGGCTCGGCTATCAAATCGCTGGCTGGTCGATCGGCTCGTTCCAGCGCACCGATCCACTTGTCGCCGACTGGCTGCAGTATTGGCAGAATGATCCCGCCGTGCCGGAGACGACGCGCCGGGAGATCGCCGCGTTGTCGACGAACCCCGCGTTCAAGCGAAAATAGTGTTCGAACGGCCTGCCCCGGGCAGGTTTGCGCGTGGAGCTGGCTGCCCGGGTAGGGATTGAACCTACGACCAAGTGATTAACAGTCACCTGCTCTGCCACTGAGCTACCGGGCAACGTGGCTTGCATTGCTTGCACAATGCGAAAGAGGTGACGAAAAACAGAGTCGCTCAGGGGGTTGTCAATGCTCGTTTTGCCCAAAACCGCCGAAATGCAGGAGCCGCACAAAGTTTTGGTTGCTTTCGGCGCCCTGACTTCTATCACCTGACCCTCTTTTCCATTACGCCTGCCCTCAATTCCGGGGTCTCAGGGGGAACGAAACACATGAAACAACAGTTCGCACTTAACGTTACCACGCGCGCCCAGACGGGCCGCAGCGCCTCCCGCCGCCTGCGCAAGGCCAACAGCATTCCCGCGATTCTCTACGGGAAGCACACGAGTCCCGAGAAGCTCGCGGTTGATACGCCCGAGTTCGTCCGCCTCCTGAAGTCCGTGGCCGGCCGCGCCGTGCTCATCGAGCTCCAGCGTAAGGACAAGGCCGAGAAGGCCCTCTCCTTCCTGCAGGAAGTTCAGCGCGATCCGCTGACTGACAAGTACCTGCACATCGATCTGCAGGAAGTGAAGTCCGACGAAAAGATGGAAATCCGCGTGCCCGTGCAGGTCACCGGCGAATCTTTCGGCGTCAAGAACCAGAGCGGTGTGTTGGAAATCGCTTCCCACAACATCCGCATCCGCTGTTTCCCGAAAGACCTCCCCGCCTTCATCGAAGTCGACGTGACCGAGCTGAAGGTCGGCGAGACCATCAAGATCGGTGAGCTGAAGCCCATCACT
>JBIJDP010000519.1:0-2894 GCA_044344065.1 Opitutaceae bacterium | reverse complement strand
GGGGGGGGGGGGCCCCCCCAGCCGGTGCCAGCGGCCTTGCAGGCGGGCGGACCAGGGCCACTGGGCGCCGCGCTGACCGGTGATGGCCTCATCCCGCAGGCCCTTGCTTTCGCCTTTGTTCAGCGTGCGCCAGTGACCGGCGTAGGCGTCCCATGTCACCGCGCAGGCTTCTTCACTCAAGGCCGCCTGCAGCGAGCGGGTGACGCGTTGGATGCCCGTGCGCGCCCTGGTGTGGCTGGTATGGGAGAGATCAAGCAGGAGCATGGGGCGCGCGGCTCAGAGTGCCGGGGGCGGCAGCAGCCGGTAAACCTGCACCCCATCCCAAATCCTGATGTCGGGCAAGCGCTCGTGCGGAAACTCGGCCAGGAGGCGGAGGACGATATTGTTTTTATGCCGCCAAGGTTCGACCATGAGGTAGACTTCTCGGCCGCGCTTCATCACCTCCCGCACCAGTGGAACTGCGTCATCATAGACGGTGATGAAGGAATGCAGGTCCGTATAGATCAGCTGGGCGCCGGCGAATTCAATGCTGCCGATATAGCTGCCTGGGGCGGCCACTGCGGCCATGCGCTTCACCGCATAGCAATACTCCCACCCCTTGTATTGCAACCACACGTCCCGTTCCTCGCGGGCGAGCCTGACATGGTAGAAAGTGGTCAGAGCCAACGCGCCCAGCAGAAGTGAACCGATGGCCGGCCGCCACCGGGGGCGGGATACCCGGCTTTGGATCCATTCCCCCAGGCGCTCAAACCCCATGGCGCCGAGGAAAAACAGCGGTGCGTAGCCCGGGAGCAGGAAACGTGTCCACCACCAGCGGTCGCCCCCGGATTGCCAGAAACAGTAGAGCCCCAGGAAGAGAGCGAACCAAAGGACGTGGAACCAGCGATCCCGATGGGAAACGGTCAGGCCAAGCGCGGCCAGTGCCGCCAGCGGCCAGCCGAGCTGGCGGATGGTTTCACGGGCGTAAAAGGCCAACTGGCTGATGAATATCTCCAGCCGGAACTCTTGCCCTACGCCGCCATATCCCGTGCGCCAAGGGGCGCCGAACAGGGCCAGATTGTAGATGCCGTACAAGGCACAAGGCAGGGCGAGCCACAGGCCGTAGCGCAGCAGCTTGCGGTCGCGCCACAACGGCAGGGCGAAGGCGATCAGGAAGAGTACGTTGGTGGGCCGCACACTGAAGCTGAAGCCCAGGGCGAAAGCCGAGAATACAAGATTGCCCCGCCGGTAGAGCCACCAGGCGGCGAGCAATCCCACCGCTGAAACCATGTCGCTCATCAGTATTGAGGAACTGTAGGCGACGATGGGAAAAAAGGCCCACAAGAGCGTGAAGACCGCGGCCGTCCACTCGCAGACGGATCCCCGCAGGATCAGAAATACCAGCACGCAGCCGAGGAGCCCGACGATCGGAGTCACGAAGAGCTGCAGGTTGAAAAATCCCGCCAGGGCGATGAGGAGCGGAAATCCTGGCGGATATTGCGGCAGGGCGCGATCACCGACATCGATGAAGCCGTAAGGCACGGCCGAGGGGAATTGGTCGATGGGCAATTCCAGGGGCAGAGTCAGCCGGCCTTGCCGCAGCAACTCTCCCTGCTGGTAATAGCCGTAGAGGTCGGCCGCGCCTACGTAACGCTGCCGAAAGTAGCCGTAGGTGATAACGGCCGTCAGCAGCACCACACCGAGGAAGAGGTGGGCCGGATGGCAGCGGGTGAGCAGCTTGCGCATGATGAGGATCGCGGATCAGGGCAGGTGCTCGTCCATGGCCTCGAAAAAGCCCCAGCCCATGAATTCGAAAGCGATCTCGGTCCAGACCATGACGACGGCATCATAGTCGCGCAGATAGGTTTCCCAGTCCGTTTTGCCGAGATCCCGCTTCAGGTTCACCACCCCGGGGATGGCGTAGGCGTTTTGGAAATAATACAGGGACTCTGAGGGACGGACGGCATTGGCCGGATAGAGCAGGTCGATGAGCGCCCAGCCAAAGCTGTCGTGGACCCAGAGGATGCGGGGCAGTAGCTCGGCCGGCACCTCCTGTTGCTCGACGAATTCGGGATACGGGCCGGGGTGGCGGTAGGGGGCGTCGATGAGCAGGTTCAGCAGCGCCAGCAGATCCTCGTCCGTGCCGAGCGGGGCGCGGCTGCGCAGGCCCTTGAGGCGGAATTCGGGGAGCTGATGGCGCATGACGGGGTTCAGGCGGTCGCGCAAATCCCGGAGCACATGCTGCACGGCGTAATAGCTCCAATGCGTGCCGGAACGCGAGAAGAGGTTGTCCGGCATCGTTTGCTTCCACTCCTGGAAACGGGCGGGCCCGTCGTAGAAGTTGATGCCGTACTCGGAGAACAGCGGCCGGGCCCGTTCAAAGTTCGTGAGCACCCGGGCGGGATCGCGGCCGCCCCGATAGACATCCGGCACCATGTCCGGGTAGATTTCGACCTTGCTCGGGGCCACGACGAGGAGGAAGGGCAGGCCGCGGGCGGCGAGCTTGTCCTGGACGCGGCGGATGCGGGCGAGGGCTGTGCGCATCTCGGCCTCGGGCATGGTGCCGGGCTTCACGGAGTAGGTGATGTAGTGGTGCTCGAAGAGCCAGTCGTCTCGGCCGGCGACCACATGGGTGCCCTCGGTCCGCTTCTGCGTTTCGTCGAACAGCGAATAGGAAATCTGGTTGTCGAGCCGCACCCACCAGTTGCGCAGGCCGACGTTGGCGTTGAACCAGGTGTCGATCGCGCGGAAGGTCTCGCCGCTGCGGAGCGCCGGCCAGTTCCACGCCGGGTGCGGGGGCGGAGTGGTGGCGCCGCGCAGGTTTCTGCCGCCCGGCAGCACCGGCAGGAAGGTGTCGAGCCCGACGATCCAGAGGAAGCCGACAAAGCCCAGGATGAGCAGGAGTTGGGGGCGGC
>JBIJDP010000190.1:0-5401 GCA_044344065.1 Opitutaceae bacterium | reverse complement strand
GGTTGATCATCCGCGCCGGGTTCGCCCAGAGCGCAAATGCGCCCAGCGCCACGGCCGCCAGTGCGGCCAGCGCGGCGGGATTGAGGATCACTTGCTCAGCACCAAGCATGCGTTTGTTCCCGAAAGTCCGTGGGAGTTGACCAGGGTCCGGCGGTGGGCCACGGCCCGCGCCGACGCGGAAAGATTCAGGGGGCAGTCCGGATCGGCGTACTGCCAGTTCACGGTGGGCGGAATCAGGCCGTCGCGCAATCCCAGCGCCGCCGAGGCCACCTGGATCGCGCCGCCCGCCCCTAGCGGGTTGCCAATCGCCCCCTTGATGGAGGAGACGGGAATCTCCGGCAGCCGGGATCCGAAGATTTTCCGCAGCACCTGCGCCTCGGCGCGGTCCACCAGCTTGTGCCCGGGACCCCAGGCGCTGATGCAATCCACTTCGACGGGCCGCACCCGGGCGTTGGCGAGGGCCAGGTGGATGGCCTCGCGCAGGCCGTCGACCGGCTTCTCCGCGGGATCCGTCGCATAGGCGTAACCCTCCACGAGGGCGTACCCCGGCCGCGGACTCTCCTCGGGCTCAAGCACCAGGATCGCCGCGCCTTCGCTGATCACCCCCGTGGTGCGCCAGAGGTCGAAGGGCCGGCAGATGCGCGCCGGCAATTCCGCGCTGTCCGGCGTCAGGCCGGCCAGCTTCAGTTCCAGCATCGGGTGAAAATGCAACGGAGCCTCCGTGCCGCCGCAGATCGCGATCTCGGCCTCGCCGCTCGCGATGCAGTTCGCCGCCTGCCCGATGGCATCCAGTCCCGAGCAGCATGCGCTCTGCAGCGCCAGCGTGCGGGTGGCGCCGCCGATCGCCTCGGCGATCGCCCCGGAGATGGCGCTGACGGAGGAACTGAACACGGCGCTGGGCAGGCCGAAGGCCTGACCCTTCCGCACCATCGCCTCCATGATGCGGTTCATGACGCCGAAATCCATCAGGGACGCGCCCACGGTGACGAGGGGCGAGACATCGCGCAGCCCGGCCAGCGTCAGGCCGCAGTCCCGCACCGCCAGGATGGCCCCCGCGAGGGCGAACTGGGTGTGCCGCGGCAGGCGCGACGAGCCCATTTCCTCGATCAGCGGGGCCAGGAGCGCATCATCCACCTCCGCCGCCACAAACTTCCCCCCGCCCTGCCGGGCGAAGCCGTGGTACTCGCGCACGTGGCTCACCGGCTCGAGGATCCCGGCCGCAAACGCCTCGCGGCCGATGCCGGCGGGAGTGACGGGACCGATGCCGGTGATTTTGACGCGGCGCCGTTTCATCGCGTCGCGCCACCGTCACCGCGAAGCTGGGGATCGTGCTTGCTCACACTTTGGCCGCGGGAAAGACCAGGCGGACCTTCGTGCCCTTGCCGGGCGCCGAATCCAGGGTGAACGTCGCTCCGTGCGCCGCGAGAAGGTGGCGGCAAATGTTCAGGCCGAGGCCGGTGCCAGTGGCCTTGCTCGTGAAGCCCCCGCGCTGGGTGCGCAGCAGGGCCTCGGCCGACATGCCCGCGCCGTTGTCCGCCACGACCAGCTCGAGGTTCTCGCCATTGCGCGCCACGGAGAGCTCGATCTCGGAAGCCCCGGCCTCCTGGGCATTCTTGAACAGGTTCTGGAAAATGCGCATCAGCTCGAAGGTCGATCCGCGCACCACCGCCTCGGCGAGGCCGCTGTGCTTGATTTTCAGGTTGTTGAAGAAAATCACCTGCCGCACCTCCTGGATCACCTTGATCAGGTCGACCCGCTGGTAATCGGCCGCCTTCTTCGCCCCGCGCCGCCAGTTTTCGGACAGGTGCTGGCAGTATTCCGCCGCGCGCTCGACCATCATCGCGTACTCCTCCATCCGGCGGCCCAGTTCCGCATCGGTGGTGGCGATCGCGCGCGCCTCCTCCAGCAGCAGGGTGGAATAGCCGATCACCACGGTGAGGGGGTTGTTCAGGTCGTGGACCAGCTCGACCGAGGCCCGCGACTGCCAGATGTGCGGCTCGTTCTGCTCGATCTCGCGCTGCAGCGCCGCCTTCATCTCCGCCGTCTCGCGGTTGATGTGCGCCTGCTGCCGGCGGACCCGCGTGGCCTGCGACTGGTTGCGCACCGCCTGCACGAGTTCCGCCACATCCGGCGGCTTGCGCAGGTACTGGTTGGCGCCGGCCAGCATCGCCTGCTGGGCGGTGAGCAGCGTGCCGTAGCCCGTGAGCATGATCACCGACACCTCCTGGTCGATCTTGCGCAATTCCTCCAGCGCCCGGATGCCGTCCATCTCCGGCATGCGGATGTCCATCACGATCGCCGCGTAGGATTTTTCCCGCAGCTTCGCGAGCGCATCCACGGCCCGTCCCGCGGTATCGACGGCAAATTCCGCGGCGAGGGTGAACGCGATGGATTCGCGCGGGCCGTATTCGTCATCAACCACGAGCACTGCGGGCTTGTCGGCAGGCGTGGCGGGAGAAGTGTTGGGTTGGGTCACAAGGTCACGAAACGAGGCGTTTTGCATACCAGTGGAGCATTGACCGGAGCATACGCGTGTTTGCAGTTCACGTATCCATCTGTCAAGGAACGCATCAGGGCTTGTATTGCCCCGCCCACCCTCGAAACCTCCCGCCGTGAACCTAACCCTTGCCGCCCTCTTTGCCGCCGCCGCCCTGGGCGGTGGTGTTGCCTGGCTCCTGTTGCGCACGCGCGAGGCCGCGCGGACGGCCGAACTCTTCGCCGCCCGCACCGAGCAGGACCGGCTCGCGGCCGAGCTGGCCGCCGCCAGGTCCGAGGTCTCCCGCCTCGCCGCCGCCAACACCCAGCTCCAGTCCGACCTCGCCGCCGAGCGCGCCTCCTTCGAGGCCCGCCTGGCCGCCGAACAGCAGCGCCTCGCCGAGCGCGAAACCCTGGCCGCCCGCTACCTCGCCGACGCGGAGAAACTCAAGGCCACGCTCCAGACCGAGTTCCAGGCCGTCGCCTCCAAGCTGCTCGAGGAAAAATCCGCCAAGTTCACCGACCACAACAAGACGCAGGTCGAGGCCCTCCTGCACCCGCTCCGCCAGCAACTGGCGGATTTTCGCGAACGCGTGGACACGGTTTACAAGACCGAGAGCGACGACCGCTCCGCCCTCAAGGCCCAGATCGAACAACTGCGCCTGCTCAACACCCGCATCACCGACGAGGCCCATGCCCTCACGAGCGCGCTCAAGGGCCAGTCGCAGGCCCGCGGCGCCTGGGGGGAACTCATCCTCGACCGCCTGCTCGAATCCGCCGGCCTCATCAAGGGCCAGGACTACCTCACCCAAGAAACGCTTACCACCGACGACGGGCGGCGCCTCCGCCCCGACATCATCCTCCGGCTGCCCGACCAGCGGCATATGGTGATCGATTCGAAGGTCTCCCTCGTCGCCTACGAACGCGCGGTCAACGCCGCCGATGAGGCCGCCCGCCAGGCCGGCGCCCGCGAGCACGCCGCCGCCGTCCGCCTGCACGTGGACCAGCTCAGCGCCAAGCGCTACGAGGACACCGGCAAGCTCATCACGCCGGATTATGTCCTCATGTTCGTGCCGCTGGAGCCCGCCTTCACCCTCGCGCTGGAAACGGACCGCGCGCTCTACGAATGGGCGTTCGAGCGCCGCGTCATCCTTTGCACCGCACCCACGCTGCTGGTCACGTTGAAAACCGTCGCCACGCTCTGGAAGCAGGACCGGCAGACCAGGAACGTGCAGGCCATCGCCGATCGCGGCGGCGCGCTGTACGATAAGTTCGCCGGTTTCGTCGAGGATCTCGAGGCCATCGGGCTGCAGCTGACCCGCACGCGCGAAAGCTACGACGCCGCGATGGGCCGGCTGAAGACCGGCAAGGGCAACCTCCTCGCGCAGGTCGAGGACCTCAAAAAGCTCGGGGCCAAGGCCAAGAAGTCGCTGCCCCTCCCCGCCCCCGCGGACGAGCCTGAATCGTCATGACCGTCGCACCCGCCGCGCTGTGTGGCCGTTGGGAGATGATCCGCGCCGAGTATGCCGGCGAGCCTTCGCCCGAGCTCGTGTCCCTCCGCGTCGAACTCCGGCTCACGGCCGATACCTATGCCGTCCACTTCGCCGGGGAACTCGCCGATTGCGGCACCTTCTCGGCGGAGACCGCGGGAGAACACCCCGCCCTCATCCTCCTCGGCACCAAGGGTCCCAATGCCGGCCGGACCATTCCCTGCATTTACCAGCTCATGGGCAACCGTCTCCGCATCTGCTACGGCCTGGACGGCACCACGCCCGCGGCTTTTGCCACCACGGTTGGATCGCAGCTCTATCTCGCGACCTATCGCCGCAAAGAGTGAGAGGGAAGATGCAGGCGATGGCTTGGATGGGAGCGCGACCGCCCTCGGTCGCAATCATTCGCCCGCCACCATAATTTGCGCTGACCCCAATCCATCGCCTGCAAGCAGGCTCCTCCATACCCTGAACCGGGTTCGACAATCACTGCACCGGCATTTTCACCGCCTGATGCCGCAACGCCGCCTTGTTTCCGGCTCCATTCCTGCTTTCCTGCCATCCACGTCCGCCATGCCCCGCGTCTCCGGCCTTTTCATCTACCCCGTCAAATCCCTGCGCGGCATCGCGATGTCGGAGGCCTCCCTCGACGACTACGGACTCGCTGGCGACCGGCGTTTTCTCGTCGTTGACGCGAACAACCAATTTCTCACCCAGCGGACCCTGCCCCGCATGGCCCTGATCACGACGGAACTAGGTCGCGAGACCCTCGCCCTGCGCAACCTCCACCATGGCTCGGCCGCCGTCGGCCTGAACGAATCCGGCCCATCCCTCACGGTGCAAATCTGGCGGGATACCGTCGAAGCCGTGGATTGCGGCGTTGAGATTGCCGTGTGGCTATCGGATTTTCTTCGTCATCCGTGCCGGCTCGTATGCATCGGCCCGGCCTACCGCCGCCCGGTCAAGCCGGCGAAGGCCAAGCCCGGCGACGTGGTTTCATTTGCCGATGGCTACCCGCTGCTCGCCCTCAGCGAAGCCTCCCTCGCCGATCTCAACGACCGTCTCGTGGTCCAAGGCGAGGATCCCGTGCCCATGGATCGCTTCCGTCCCAACGTCGTCCTGAGCGATTGCTCCGCCTACGCGGAGGATACGTGGGCCCGGTTTAAGATAGGCGACGCCATTTTCCGTTCTTCCGGGCCCTGCGCCCGCTGCCCCATCCCGACCACCGACCAGCTCACGGCCATCCGCTACAAGGAGCCCCTGCGCACCCTCGCCACCTACCGCCGCGATCCCGCCGATCCGGGCAACGTCTACTTCGGCCAGAATGTGATCCACGAAACCAAGTCGGGGCGGTTGCGGGTCGGCGATGCGGTAACGCTGCTGACGTAATTAGGGACAGAAGGAATGAACCGCTGATGGATTTCGCCCATGGGCGA
>JBIJDP010000189.1:0-5432 GCA_044344065.1 Opitutaceae bacterium | reverse complement strand
GGGCTTTGACGCCTGCTGTGTGATCGGCGGTGACGGCACCCTGCTCGGCGTCGCGCGGGAGGCTTCCCGCTCCCAAGTTCCGATCATCGGCGTCAACCGCGGCAGCCTGGGATTTCTCACCACCTTCTCCGCCGATGAGGCCCGCGCGCATTTCTCCGAGCTCCTCACGGGCGCCTATCAGGTGGACCACCGCTCGATGCTCGATTGCTCCACCGGCCCCGGCCAGCACGACCTCGCCCTGAACGATGTGTTGATCAAGGACGCCAACAGCTCGCGCCTGGTGCGGCTCGAGGTGCAGGCCGACGAGGAACTGGTCACCGAGTACACCTGCGACGGCCTGATCTTTTCCACGCCCACCGGATCAACGGCCTACAATCTCTCCGCCGGCGGACCGCTGATCCACCCCGGTGCGGACGTGGTCGCCATGACGCCCATCTGCCCGCACACGCTGAGCAATCGCTCGATCATCTTCCGCCGCGGCATCAAGCTGCGCGTCTACAACCGCTCGGAGGACGCCAGCCTGCTGGTGGCGATGGACGGTCAGCGCAATCTCAAGGTCTGCGTTGACTCCCCGATCCGCATCTCCGTCTCGCGCCACAGCCTGCCGCTCGTGCAACGACTCGATTACTCCCACTTTGCCGTCGTCCGCACCAAATTGAAATGGAGCGGCGGAGTCGCCGATTCACCCAAGGCCCGTTGAGCAGCAAAAGGCCCCGGAGCAGAAGCGCCGGGGCCGTGTGAGACGATAGACTCGCCTCGGATTACTTTCCGGTTTCGCCGGCCTGTTTCCCCGCCTTGCGGGCTTCTTTCGCGGCCCTTCTGGCCTCCTTTTCGCCGCGGTCTCGGCCTTCATCTTCTCCTTTTCGGGCTGGTCGAGTTTCCCGTTGTCGTTGGCGTCATACTTTTTGAGCGCCTCCTCCTTTTTCGCCTCCCGCTTTGCCTTGGCCTCGGCCTTGGCCCTGGCCTTTTCCTCGTCGCTCAGACTGCCGTCATGATCGGCGTCGTACTTTTTCAAGGCGGACTTGGAAGGCGGCCTGGGCTCCGCGGCTTTTTCCTCACCCTTGGCGGTGACGACAAATGCCAGCGTGAAACACGCCAGCAGCGCTGTGATCCTGTGGGGTAGACTGCGATTATTCATGCGCGGCAAATTGTTAAACACCCCACCCGCCGGCAAGTATTTAGAAGCCGTTTCGTGTCATCACTTAAGGGCGCACCACCAGCTGCACCCGCGCTTCCTTCCTGAGATATTTCCGGGCGAATTCTGCCAGGTGGCTGGTGGAGATGCCATCAATGCGACTGCCGTAGTTCTTCCAGTCGTTGATGGGCAGACCGTAGAGCGCATTGAGACCGGCCTGGGCGGCACGCGATGAATTGGTCTGCAGGCCCATGCGCCGCGCCGACTTGAGGCGCGTCTGGCAGCGCTTCAATTCCGCCGCCCCGACCTCGCCGGCCGCAACCCGGGCGATCTCGGCGTCAATCTCCGCCAGCACGGCCTGCTCGCTGTCCGGGGCGGTGCCGGCCATGAAGCAAAACATCGCGGCGTCCAGGCCGACCACGCGCGCCGAGCGCACAAAATACGCCAGTCCCTTCTCCTCGCGCACCCGCTCGAAAAGCCGCGACGACATGCCGCTGAAAAGCTCGTCGGCGACTTCGCTGACGTAGTAATCCGCGGCCCGCAGCGCCGGCCCCGAGTAGGCCTGCAGCACCACCGCCTGCTGCCGGGGCTGCTTCTCCACGAAATCGCCCGGCTCCGCCGCGCCGGCAAAGGCACCCGATCGCGACCGGACTTCCCCGCGGGGCAGGCGGTTGAGAAAAGCCTTCAGTCGCGGCACCAGACGCCGGACTTCAAAATCGCCGGCCACGCTCAGCACCACGTTGCCCGCGACCATCAGGCGCCGGTGCAGCGCCGCGATATCGGCCGGCTGGAGTGCGGTCAGGCCCGGCTCGTCGCCCTGAGCATCAATGGCCAGCGGGTGCGGGCCGAAAAATTTTCGCCGCAGCAGTTTCCGGCCGAAGGTGACGACGTCGTCGTTGTCCTGGCGGATGGCCGCGAGCTGCGCGTCCCGCTCCTGCTGGAACGTTTCCCGATGCACCGCCGGATGCAGCACGGCCTCGGCCAGCAGGGTCAGGGCGCGGTCGCTGTCGGTCGGCAGCACCTCGACCGCGAGTCCGAAGCTGTTGTTGCCGGAAAAAGCGCTGAAGACGCCGCCCACCTCCTCGATGCAGCGTGCCACGGCGGCCGCGGAGCGGAACTTGGTGTCCTTGGTCAGCAGCGTCGCGAGCAGCGAGGTGGCCCCGCGTTTGCCGGGCTCCTCGTAAACCGCTCCGCCCAGGCAGCTGAGACGCAGGTGCAGGTTGGGCAGGTGCGCATGCGGCTGCAGCAGCAGGCGGGCGCCGTTGGGCAGCACGATTTCCTCGAAATCGTCCGGCTCGGACACACCGGCGCGCGCGCCGGCGGTCTCCGCCCCTTCCTGCGCCGGGTTCAGCGACACGCTGGTGAGGCCGTGAGGATTGAGGTAGGTGCGCAGCACCCGTTGCAGGTCGGCCGGCCTGAGTCTGACCAGCCGTTCGAAATAGGTGCGGCTGAAATCCAGATCGCCGATCACCACCTCGGCGGCACCCAGCCGCGAGGCCTGGCCCGACATGGTCTTGCGCGTATTGATCTCGCCCACCACCAGCTGTCGCACGGCTTTCCGCACCAGCGCCGGGCTGAGCCCGCGGTGGGCCCATCGCTGCAGGGCCGCCATCACCGCGGCCGTAGCCGCCTCGCGCTTCGCCGGCTCGCACGTGAAGGAGATGTAGAATAGTCCGACCGAGCCGGGATTCCAACTCGTGGCATCGATGGCATGGACCAGTCCGGCTTTCTGGCGGATTTCATGCCACAGGAGCGAGCTGTCCCCGGCGCCCAGCACCATGGCGAGGGCCTCGAGCGCCACCGCATCGGGATGCGTCAGCCCGGGGATCTGCCAGGCCAGGCCGGCGCGGGAAACCTCCACATCCTCGAAGCAATGCCGCGAGCGGGGCGCCTGCTGCGCCGGTTCCACGGGAATCTGCACCGGGGCCAGCGAAGTGCGGGGCACGCTCCCGAAATGCTGCCTGATCGCGGCCCCGACCGCCGCCAGCTCGAAGTCACCGACGACCACCACGACCAGGTTGTCGGGCACGTATCGGGAACGGTAGTACCGCAGGAGATCGTCGCGCGTGACGGCGGCGAACACCTCCCGGTGGCCGATGATGGGATGGCGGTAGGGATGCTCCCGGAACGCGGTGGCGAAAAGGGTCTCGGCCAGGCGGTGGTCGGGATCGTCCTGCCCCATCGCGATCTCGCGGAGAATCACATTTTTTTCCCGCTCCACCTCGTCGGCCGGCAGGGTCGAGTGCAGTACCATGTCCGCCAGCAATTCGATGGCCATGCCCACCGATTCGGAGGGCACGTCGATATGGTAGACCGTCCGGTCAAAGCTGGTGTAGGCGTTGATATCCCCGCCGTGCGCCTGCACGAGATTGGAGATGTCACGGCCGGCCCGCTGCGCCGTGCCTTTGAAAAGCAGGTGCTCCAGGTAATGGGAGAGGCCCGCGCCCAGTTGCGTCCCCTCGTGCACGCTGCCGGATTTGACCCAGACCTGCACCGAGGCCACGGCGGCGCTCGAGTCGGGCTTCAACAGCACCGTGAGCCCGTTGGGCAGCACCGTGCGGTGGACCAGTTCGCGCCAGAAGGATTCGAGCAGATCAAGGTCTGCGCGGGAGGAAATGGATTTGGGCATGCGCGGGAACGATCCGATCAGGCCTGGCTCACAGTCTCGGTGGATGTATCCTGCCGACCGCGGCGCGACGGCTGGAAAGGCTTCACAAAGGCTTCCTCGAAGGTGTAAATGTCGGAAAAATCATCCTTTCGATCATTGGCGGTCTTGCTGAAGACGTTGTATTCGATGAGGTTGAAAACTATGTCGCCAAAATCCCGGCAACGTTTGATGCCCCAGTTGTTCAGAACGGTCTTGGTCAGGGGGCCATACTGATCCAGGGCATAGATGCGCAGGCCCTCGAGCAACTCCGGTCCGGAGACATGAAATGAGCGGTCTCCCCGCGTGGGTTCCTTTTTCCGCAATTCCTTGACGGTGTGATCCAATCCGGAACGGATGAATCCATACGCCCGCTTGTCGAAACGGGGATCCTCCTTGCAGATGAGGCTGACAATCTCGGAAAAATCTGGGTCTTGCATGCGATTGGCGGCCATCGGTATCATAGCGCACCGGGCTCCGCAACTTCACATATCTATTGCAGTTTATTTGCCTATATCGCCCCCACTCCTTCCCGCCACCGGACTGCAACTATTCCCTCGTAATCATTACGATATTTGTCACACTATCGTTAGAAATGATCGCCTCTACCCAGACCAATCATCCCCTTGCGAACGTCAAGGAAAGCCGTCCTGCCTCCAATCCGTTGGAGACAGCATGCGCTCGGCTGAGGGCGGCGGGCATGCGGATTACGCAACCGCGCATCGCCATACTGAACGCGATTATCAACCGGGGACAGCCAACCAGCATCGAACAAATTCACGGCGAATTGGCGGACGGCTCCTGCGATCTTGTCACGGTATATCGCTGTCTCGGCGCCTTCGAAAGCATCGGGTTGGTCCGCCGCTCGTTTTATCACAACGGCACCAGCCTGTATGACATCAATCTGGACGAGTCCAACCGCTACCATGTGGTCTGCAAGGAGACCAACCAGGTCGTTCCGATTTCCCCCGAGTTGACCGCAGAACTGCGCGAGTCGATCAACAAGATCGAGGAAAGCCTGCGTGCCGGCGGCTACGACAACGTAAGCCATGTCGTTGAATTTTTCGGTGTGGCCCCGCAGGCCGCGCGCAACACCGGCGTCGTGCCGCAGCCAGTGCGCAACACCAACGTCACCCTGCCCACCGTCTGAGGCGGTACGTGATGGCGCACGCGGTCCACCCGGACCGCGTTTTTTTGCGCCCGGAAGTTCAGGCGGCCCCGACGGCCGCGAAGTTCGTCTCCACCTGCGTCCAGTTGACGATGCTCCAAAAGGCTGCGACGTAATCCGCCCGCCGGTTCTGGTAATGCAGATAATACGCGTGCTCCCACACATCGAGTCCGAGGAGTGGGGTTGCGCCATCGCTCAAGGGTGAATCCTGATTGGCGGTGGAATGCACGCGAAGCTTGCCCTCCTTCAGGCTGAGCCAGGCCCAACCGCTGCCGAACCGTTTCATCGCCGCCTCGGCAAACTGCGTCTTGAAAGCCGCCACTGAGCCAAAATCCCGGACGATGCCCGCCGCGAGCGCGCCGGAGGGCTCACCCTCACCCTGCGGTTTGATGACCTGCCAGAAAAGCGAGTGGTTGTAATGGCCGCCCACATTGTTGCGCACGGCCGTGCGGATTTTCTCCGGCACTGAATCGAGTCGCTGCAAC
>JBIJDP010000378.1:0-3685 GCA_044344065.1 Opitutaceae bacterium | reverse complement strand
ATGCTGCGCGAGGTCTTTCTCCAGACCGGCGCCAACTCGCAGGTCCTCAAGACCGACGGCGAGGACATGCAGAACCGCGCCCACGACTGCTACTTCTCCGGTGCCCACGCCGCCAAGGACAGCACCATCGCCTGGGTCCTCGGCGCCGAGGCCGGCATCAACATGCCCCTCGCCGCCGCCACCAAGCAGCAGTTCGACAAGATGGTCGCCCTCGGTCTCGGCCACCTCGACAAGTCGGGCGTCGCCGAACTCACCTTCAAGGGCCGCCACGCCTGAGCCACTTCCGTTCCGTTCAACTCCACACCCCCATGCCCAACATCTCCCACATCTGCAATCTCTGGTCCCTCGTCGGTCATCCGAACCCGAAAAAGGAATGGTCGCTCGAGCGCAAGCTCAAGGCCGTCGCCGACGCCGGCTTTGACGGCATCACGACCGCCCTCACGCCCGAGCACCGCCGCCTCGCCGAGAAATTCGGCCTGAAGGACCTGCTCGGCTTCGTCTCCACCTCCTCCGGCGACCCGAAGGATTTCGAGACCCGCATCCGCTCCCAGAAGGAAGCCGGCGCCGTCCAGATCAACGTCCAGATGGACGACCATGACACCCCGCCCGCCGTCGCCGCCAAGCACTGGATCCAGATGGTCCGCGCCGGCGAGAAGGTCGGCGGCGTGATCCTCTCGCTTGAGGTCCATCGGGACTGCTGCACCGAGACGCCCGAGAAGACCTACGAGATCGCCGAGCGCTACTACAAGGCCACCGGCCAGATGATCAAAATCAACTTTGACTTCTCGCACTTCGCGGTCGTGAAGCACCTCGCGCCGAGCAATTACGCCGAGCGCCTGCTGGACCATCCCGACCTGGTGCAGAACTCCGACCAGTCGCACTGCCGGCCGTTCAACGGCCACCACTGCCAGGTCCCGGTCACCCTCAAGGGCCAGCTCACCCCCGAAGTGAAGGCCTACCTCAAGTTCATCGAGGCGCTCTTCTCCTGCTGGAAGTCCGCCAAGATGAACCAGGACCGCACCCTCTATGTCTGCCCCGAAATGGGACCGGCGCACGAGAGCGGCGGCGGCTACAACATCTCCGGCCTCGCCCCGTCCTGGCCCGACGCCGCCATCCTCCGCGGCGAACTCGCCAAGGCCTGGAAGAAGGCGAAGTAAATCGACCCAGCTTCAGCTAAGACAAAGGCCGGCTCCCAGGAGCCGGCCTTTTGCTTGATATAGGGCGGGAATTCCGATCCCCGCCTGAAAACTCGTCCCTACAGGAGCCTCATTCTCCTTCTCGAACAGGCTTTATGCTCACGCGGAGCCGCGGAGTGCGCGGAGTTACACCCCTGCTCCGCGCACCCCGCGTCTCCGCGTGAGCCCAGTGCATCGTTCTGGAACGATTCGATTGGAACTTAGCGAAAATGCGAAAAAGGCGAGGATCGGAATCCCCGCCCTACAATTCGAGTCATCGATCTTCGATCTCCGAACTCCGATCTCCGACCCGAAGGGTCATCCGTATTTCGCCTTCAACGTGCGGCCCTCGCGGGCGCTGCGGTCGGCGAGGTCGAGGATGTGGATCGGGCGCCGGGCCCATTCCGCCGTGATAATCAGCGGCACGCCCTTGGTGAGGTGCGCCGCGACATTGGCGTAGAAATTGTGCCACTGCGGCGGGGGATTCTTGCCCTTCGTCACCACGGTCTTCTCCCCGTCCTTCACGATGATCTCGTGGGTTTCATACTCCCAGACAAAGGAGCCCTTGGTGCCGGTCACCTCGACCATGCCCTTCTTCGGATTGGCGTCGATCTGGGTGATGCAGAGCGTGAGCCACACGCCGTTCTTGAAACGCACCACCGCGAACCCCTCGTCCTCGATCGTGTCGGCCTTCCACTTGGTCAGCGGGGCCCACGTCCCGCGCCTGGCCATGCCGGTGACCTCGGTGTACTCGGACTTGATCAGCTGCAGCGAATACTCCAGCAGGTGCACGCCCCAGTCGTAGAGGATGCCGCCCGAAATGCTCTTGCTGCTGCGCCACCAGTCGCCGGGCTGGCCCCACTGGCCCATGTGGCATTCCACGCGGACAATGTCGCCGATCACGCCGGACTTCACCACTTCGAGCGCCTTCAGGATTGAGCCGTCCCAATGGCGGTTGTGGAACGTGGACAGCATCACGCCGGACTTCTTTGCGGCGGCGATCATCGCGTCGCACTCCTGCGTCGTGATCGCAAAGGGCTTTTCGCACACCACGTGCCGGCCGGCCTTCAGGCACTTCAGCGCCAGCGGGGCGTGGGTGTTGTGGGGCGTGATGAGCACGACGAGGTTCACGTCGGACTGCTTCAGCATGTCGTCCACGTTCGCATAGGTCTGGATGCCGGGAAACTCCTGCGCCGCCACCGCGAGGCGCGCCGCATCGGGCTCGACCACCGCCCGGGGTGTCATGCCCGACTTCTGCATGTCCTGCAGGTGCATGCGGCCCATGTTAAAGGCGCCACCGTAGCCGATGACGCCGACCTTGATCTCACTCGCGTGCTTGAATCGTGCTTTCATGGGAGATGCTTAGCGGGCCGCCCAGCTCATGCCGCGGAGGGTGAGTTCGAGTTGCTCGGGGAAGTCGGTGAATTCCTGGCATTGGTGCCCGCAGGCCGAGTAGAAGACCCGGCCGGCCCCGTGCACCTTTTTCCAGACAAACGGCATGTCCACGCCGTTGGTCCACGGTGCGCTGACCGATTGGTGCGTCGTGACCGCCAGCACCTCGTTGCGCGGGTCCACCAGCATGTAGTATTGCTCGCTCTTCACCTTGAAATCCGGGATCCCCTGCGTGATCGGGTCCGTGCGGTTCACGATGCGGATGGTGTAATCCTTGATGCCGTCCGGATGGGACAGGAACTGCCCGCCGGTCATCCACTGGTAATTGATCGAGCCGCGGAACGCGTCGCCCATGCCGCCGTGGAAACCCGCGACGCCGACGCCGCTGATGACGGCGCCGACGAGATTGGTCTCCTGCGCCGCGGTCAGCGTCCCGCAGGTCCAGAGCGGGACGATGAGATCGAGGGTCTTGAGCCGCTCCGCGTCCTCCAGCACCTTCAGGGTGTCGGTCACCTCCACGTGGAAACCACGCTCGGTGAGCTTGCCGGCAAAGAGCTCGGCGCATTGGACGGGCTGGTGACCATCCCAGCCGCCTTGAAAGATCAGGGCATTTTTACGCGTTGAGGACATGGGAAATCGGGCGGCAGTAACCGCAGGAAAAATGTGATGGCTGCGCGGTCGGTGCGGTTCAAAGCAAATCCGGCCGCACTCGAGGCATAGTAGTCGGCAAGTTGCGGATAATCAGTCCAGCCGTGGGCAGGAGCCTGCTTGCAAGCGACTGTTTGGCGTAGGGCTCGCGCTTGCGCGAGGCCGCGAATGGCTGGCGAATATCCAACTGGCCCTGCGCAAGCGCAGGCCCTACGCCTGCAAGCAGGCTTCTACATCAAGTCCTGGGCGATACCGGGTGACGGCATTCGTCAAATTTCGATTGCCGCCACCGGTCGGCTCAGCGTCCCTTCCCGCCCATGTCCGCGAACACCCACGATCCCTATGCCGCGCTGCGGGTGGCGACGTATCGCGACTACATGACCGGCAGTTTCCTCTCCAGCATCGGCCGGCAGGCAGTCAGCGTGGCGGTGACCTGGGAAATCTACGTGTGGACCAAGTCCGCCACCGCG
>JBIJDP010000188.1:0-5438 GCA_044344065.1 Opitutaceae bacterium | reverse complement strand
GTTTCATGCGGAGACGGGCTTGGGTGAGACTGGACCCGAAATTGGCGGCGGCGAGATGGCCGCGGCCGATGAGGCCGGCGCAGTCCTTCGGGGCGGTGAGGACGGTGAGACGGGCGGTGGCGGTCTTGGCTGCGGATTGTCCGGGGGCGATCAGGGCGGCGAGTTGGGTGATGACGGCGCCGGCCTTCACGGACAGCGGGCCGTTATTGCGGCTGAGGGTGAGGTCATCGGCGACGGCCCACCACGGGTTGAAGTAGTGGCGGTTGTGATAAACGGTCTCACCGGTCCCGCGGAAGACGATGCCGAGGCGGTCGTCCACGTTGACCCAGGCGGGGTGGTCGTAGGTGCGGACGATGTCGCTGGCGGGGTCCTTGCTGACGAAGCCCTCGAAGCGGGTCGCACCCTCGGGCGTGGTGAAGATGCGGTGGCCATGGCAGTTGTCCTTCATGGCGCTGAACTTTTCGTTGATGATGCGGAGAAAGCCTTGGGAGATGTTGCTGACCTCAACGGCTTCACGGGCGGTCCAGCGTTCGAAGGAGAGGCTCGTGCCGTCGGGCAGGCCGGCGTAGAGCACTTCCTGGCGCACGGAGCCTTGGGCGCGGTTCATCACCAGCGCGGCGGCAAAACCTTCGCGCTGGGTGTCCACCTGGATGGAGATTTCCTCCTGGCTGTCGGGCCGGTCCTTCACGGTGAGGTGCGCGAGCCAGGAATTTGTGGCCGGGGCGACGGTCTGGATGCCGTCGGCGGTGAGCGGCAGGGCCATCAGGCAATTGCGCCACGCGAAGGAAGTCTGGCCGAGGGGGTGGCGCTGCAGCACGAAGCCGGAGTGGGGAAACACCCGTACGCCGCGGAGCTTGCGCTCGAACTCGGGCTCGGGGGTGGGCGCCGGGCCGTCGCCGTGGAGGCGGTGGAGGAGATAGGTGTAGGTGGGCGTGGTGATCAGCCATTCGCGGATGATCATGGGGTCCTGGATATCGTGGCAGACTTCGGCGATCTCCTGGCTGATCATACGTCCGCCGTTGCTGGTCTGGCGTGCTTCAAGGGTCGCGAGCGCGCGGCGCTCGAGCCGGGCGGCGTCGGGGTCGCGCAACAGTACCGCAGCGGCGGCGTGGGAGGGGGTGCCGGGATCGGTGAAGAGGTAGGGCCAGTCCATGCCCTGCACGGGGTGGAGGGAGCCGGTGCGATCAGTCGCCCGCTTGAGCTGGGCATAGATGCGCTTGCGGTTGAAGAAAGCCTGCTCGGGCATGGGCAGGCCGAAGGCGCCATAAATGACGCCGAGGTAGCCGGTGAAGTGCGTGGCCGCGGCGGTGTAGCTGGGGTGCACCATGCCGTGGTTCTCAGCCATGAAGTCGGGGAGGGTGGTGAACGTCTCCCAGGTCCATTGCGCGATGGTCTTGTTGTCGGCGTACGGTTTCAGGTCCTTCGCATCCTGCGGTGTGGTGGCGGTGGAAAACATCCATTGCCGGGCGGTCGCGGCCCACTTGGCGGCCTGCGGATCCGCGGCGAGCAGGCAGGAGACGGAGGCCAGGCCGCAGGAGGTCCAGCCGTTCTCCTCCATCTGCGTGTTCACGTAGAGCCCGCTCTTCGGGGCCATGTCGCCAAAGCGCGCCGCGTAGTCGGCATGCATCGTGGCGATCATGGTCCACGTTTCGTCGTCAATCGCATCGCCGAGCAGCTGCGCGGCGACCGCGATGCCGGAGATGGTGGTGCCGCACTGGCTCTCGCGGAAAAATCCCAGGCCGCGCTCGCCCCACTTGGTGCCCCAGTTTTCCTTGCGTCCGAGGCCCACGGCGGGACGCACACAGTCGGCGGGACCGGAGTCGTGCGTGAAGCACAGATAGCGGATGGCCTTGCGGGCCATGGTGCGCAGTTCGTCGCGCGTAGCGCCGCCGACGGCGGGATCGTACTCCGGCGAGCTTGCCGCGGCGGCGAAGGCCAGGGCGCCGCCGATGGATTCGATGCCGTACCAGTGACACCCGCCGAGGAAGTGGCCGCAATCGGGCCGGACGGGCCAGTCGGCGAAATTACGGACGCCGGTGGGAATCCATTTTTCAATGACCCGGAGGTAACGCCGGCTAAGGGCGGACTCGGGGCGGAGCGTAACGGGGCGGGGCTTAATCATGGCAGCAGGAGTATTCATCGCCGGTAGATACTGATTCCCTGCGAGTATGCGGGGATTGTAGTGGAGTCGCAATCATATCCTATGGCGTGGATGGGATGGACTTGAGAGGGACTGTTCGGGAGGTAGGGCTGGTTTGCGTGAGAGGATCGGTGGCTCAATCGTCTTCTTCGTCTTCGGCGTTGGGCGTGACGGCCCATTCGGGATACGGTTCGCGGCTGCCCTTCATCGCCCGCCAGAGGATGCGGTTGAGCTCATCCTCCGGGGCCTTGTCCACTTCGAGGAAATTCATGCGCGCCGAAGCGAGGGCGTCTTTGCGCAACACCGCGTCCATCATAACGGCCGGTTTGGGATTCATCTGGTCGAGCGGAATGTTGCTCGGCAACACGGTGAAAGGCGTGAAGTCGGGCGTCTCGGTGAAGCAGTCAAACATCGGCGTCGCGCTGGCATCGAACTGGTTCATGACCGGCAAGCCGAGGATCTGCTCGATCGTCCGGATGATGCTGGTGGTGTTGTACTGGCTGCTCACGACGCTCTTTCGTTTCGCGAATGGGCTGACGACGTAGGCCGTGGTGCGATAGCCGCTGACGTGGTCCCAGCCGTTCTGGGGATCATCCTCGATGCCGAAGATGGCCATTTCCTTCCAGAAACGGGAATGGCTCAGCGCCTCGATGATGCGGCCGAAGGCAAGGTCGTTGTCCGCCGCGCAAGCCGCGGGAGTCGGCGCGCCCGGGTTGGTGCCGCTCGTGTGGTCGTTGGGGAGGCAGATGATGGTGAGGGCGGGAAATTCACCCCGGGCCTCGAACTCGCGCAGTTCGCGCAGGATGACATCGGCGCGATACTGGTCCGGGACGGACATTTCCCAACCCACGTAATGCGTGGGGGAAAACGGTTGAATGGTCTCGATCATCGGGCGGCAGCCGAATGCCACTTCCTGGCTGGCGCCCTGCCAGGTGCGATAGCACGCCGTGAAGTCCGGCTTGCCTTGCCGTCCGTCGCGCCAGGTCACCACGGGGGCCATGAACTCGCCGTAGTTGCGGAGGCTGACCTTGTGCTTGAGGGCGTTGTCCCAGATGAAGCCGGCCGGGGAATAGGCGAGCGCGTCCACGTCGTCGTCGGCCATGCCGTCGGGATAACTGCGCGGAAAGCCGGCAAAGCTCTTCTCCATGTAGTCGGTGGAGAAGGCGGTGGTGCTCCACTGGTGACCGTCCGCACTGAGAATGCCGGCGCAATAGGAGTTATCGAGCAGCACAAACTCCCGCACGAGCTTGTGCTGGTTCGGGGTGATCGTCTCGCCAAAGATGCAGAGCGACGGATCGCCGTTGCCCTCCTTGATGTCGCCGAAGACCTGGTCGTAGGTGCGATTCTCCTTGATGATGTAGATGACGTGCCTGATCCGGCTGGGTTCACCAATGCGCTCGGGCACGGCGCGGGCCGTTTGGCCGGGACGGGCCGGCAGTCGCGCCTGCGCAATGGCGTCACGACGCAGATTGCGCCAGACGGTCTCGGAGAGCCTGGGCAGGTCACAAGCCGCCGGCACGGGTACCAGTGAAATTGAACCGGTGTACTGGTGCGAATTATAGCCGGTGCCCTGGGTGCCGGGGGCCGGCTTCTTCGTGAACGGGATCCCCTTGATGTTGGCGGCGACGATCGTGCCGCGGGGTGCATCGAAGACCAGGGCGCCGGGAAACCAGCCCACGGGAATGAGGCCTTCGAGTTTCGACTCGCGATCCGCCGGATCGAATTTCACGCCGGCGATGGCGTTCTGCGTGCCGTTCGCCACGTAGAGCCGGCGGCCGGACGGATCGAAGGCGAGGGCATTCGGCGAGGCGCCGAAAAGATCGCTGGGCTTGGGTTTCACCCAAATGGTTTCGACGACCTTATCGGTGCGCGTGTCGATGACGCTGAGCGTGTCGGCAGCGGCGTTGGCGCAGACCACGTGGCGGCCGCCGGGCGCAACCGCGAGGGCGCTCGCGTGGAGGCCGGTGAGGATTTCGCTGGCGGCGGTTTGGCCCGGGGCCAGGGGGATCACGCTCACGGAGCCCTCGCTGGCGATGCGTCTTGCGGCATCAACCCGCACGACCGTGCCGCGGCCGGCGGGTCCGGTGAGATCGCCGTCGCCGGGGCGGCGTCCGCCCCAGTTGCTGATGTACGCCTTGCCGCCGGTCAGCACCACGTCGTAAGGCGCGACGCCGACCGAAAATGCGCGGACCACCTTGCCCGACAAGACATCGATTTCGAACAGCTGGTTGGAGAGGTTGCCGCAGACGTAAAGTTTTGTGCCGTCGACCGAGAAGGCCAGACCGCTCGGAATCTCCTGTGTGCGCCGCGGCGCGTTGGCCGGAGGCAGGGGCAGGCTGTGCGAAGGCGTCACGTTACCATCGGGTGCGACCGCGAAGACCTTGATGCTGCCGTTGACGTTGCTGAGGCAGAGCCGTCGTCCGTCCGGTGAGAAAACCAGACCGGTGTAGCTGAGCTGGCCCTTTTTGTCGGGTTCCAGAATGTTCGCCGAGGCGACGTTGGGCTGCCGCTCGCCCTGCCATTCGTTCGGGAGGTTGACGCGCTGGCGAATCGCGCCGGTGGCGGGATCGAGGACGACCACTTCGCTCGATTTACCGGAGACGACCAGCAGCCGGCCGTCCGGCGAAAGTGCTAGGGCCTGCGGCCGGAGTCCGGGGAGATCGATCATGCGGCCGAGCGGCGTGAGCACCTGGTTGACGGGGGTGACCGTGCGATTGGGATCGCTGCGACCCACCGGTTCGGAGGACGCGACCCCGCGCGGGATCGGTTCCAGGCTGTGGCATCCCGTGAGCATGCCTGCGGCGCCAAGGGCGCAGGCGGATATTATTGCGCCGGTGCAGAGCAGGCGACGTGTCGGCATTCATGATTTCTAGCGCAAGCGCTGTGGTGACACAAGCGTGCCGGAATGCGGTCCCGGGAAATATTGGATCGGAACGCGGGCTTGACGGCGTGAAGGCTTCGCGCGTTTTCAAGCTGACCCAAAGACGCACATGCAAGGCATCCAATTCATCCAGGATCTCGCGGTCATCCTTGTCGTGGCGGGGGTGGTGGGGTGGCTGTGCCAGCGGATGGGATTGTCGGTGGTAGTGGGCTTTCTGGCGGCGGGGATGATGGTGGGACCGTACACACCGCCGTTTTCGCTCGTGACGGACCTACCGCGCATCGAGACCGCGGCGCAGGTGGGACTCGTGTTCCTGATGTTCGGCATCGGGCTGCGGCTGAGCCTGCGCAAGCTGCGGCGGATGGGGCCTTCTCTCCTGCTGGCCACCTTCATGGGCGCGGTGGGGGTGTATTACCT
>JBIJDP010000187.1:0-5451 GCA_044344065.1 Opitutaceae bacterium | reverse complement strand
GCCTTGAACAGGTTGCGATACACCTCCACTGCCCGGGTGGAATCGCCGTTGTCCGCCAGCATCACCGCTGCCTGCCTCAGCAATCCCCACTCGTCGCTGCGGTTCGCGGCCAGCAAGCCGGCAAAGCCGAGGGCATCAACCGCCCCGGGACGGTCACCGGCCCCGGCCAGCATTTGCGCCAGGGCCACACCCACTGCGAGGCTGGGCTGCCGTTTCTGCTCGGCCCGGGCCAGGGCCACGGCGTCTTCCGGCTTGTTCGCGTTCTGCAGGCGGCGGATTTCGCGCAGGGCTGCATAGGGTTGGAGCAGAACCGGAAGTTTGTCCCGCTCCGCCCATTGCTCCGCCAGGGACCGTGCAAAGGGCCGGTAAAGCGGATCGCCCACCAGCACGTTCTGCCAGCTGAGACAGTGCAGCGCATAGTAAGCCGCATCACCGAGAGAAGCTCCCTGCAGCAACCTCCGCAGCAGCAGGTGCGGCTGATGCATGAGTTCGAGATAGGGCTCGTACACCGCCCCGAAGGTCGCCGAGGCCCCGCGCGCCACCAACGGTCCGCACCAGGCCTGGGTCGCGGTGCGCAGGGAATTGGCCGAATAACTGTGGATATGCAGGGCGATCGCCCCCGGCGGCAGCCGGAATTCCGGCAGTGTGAAGGGACCGGTGACATCGGTCGCATACCAGCCGAAATACAGGGCGGGGGCATCAAAGCGCGCGGTGCGCGGAAACGTCCCGCCTTCGCGGTGCGCCTCGAGGTCGTAATTCTGCTCCTGCAATTGCCGCGCGACCGACTCGAACCAGTTGTCCCCCTGCTTGTGCGGCCCGCCCAGGTCCACGTAGGCCCGGCCCAAGAGCCCGGTGCGTTCGGCGGCGATGGTACGGTCGATCATGGCCATGACGTCGGCCGCCGTCGGCCCGTCGAGGCGCGCCACCTTGACGATCTGGGCCGACTCAAAATTCGGCTGTTCGCTCAGGAAACACGGATTCCGCACAAAGCCGTTGAGGTTGTAGTTGCCCGACGCGATCAGGCTGAGTTCCGAATCCACGGCCCCGCGATTGGTCCGGAATTCGGGCTTGTCCACCGGTGGCGGCGCCCCGGCCAGCGCCGGATCGTGGTCGATCCTCAGCGGCACGCCGCGGCAGGTGACGAGATAGGATATGCCGTGGCCGGACATGGCGAATTTCCGGCGCCCCGCCTCGTCGCTGGCCTTCATCGCAATTCCGTCGATCAGGCCGCGCCGCACCAGTTCGTCCTGCAGCGGCTGCCAGACGCCGAGCACGAATTCGCGCCAGCTGATGGTTTCCGCCAGCGGCATCGGCAGGGCCACGATGTTGCCCGCCGGCACCCCGCGTATGTCCGCATAATGGCGGGCGATCCGCAGCGAATCGGCGTCATCCGCATTGGCCACGAGGATCAGCCTCGCCGCCGCCTCATCGGCCGCCGGCACGGCGGCGCCGGCCACCCAGGGCGCCAGCAGGAGCAACAGGCGGAGGAAACGCATGCCGTCACATTGGCGCGGAGCGGGGCCTTTTCCAGACTGCAATTCAGAAGCCGCACAGCTCACAGGAATCACCCTGAAGGGAACGCTGGTCCTCGCTAATCAACGCTGATCTTTATATATACAGGATTAGCGCCGATTAGCGTAGATTTGCGTTCCTTTGAGCGGGAATTTTTGGCTGCGGCACTACCGTGCTGATCCTGCAAAAGGCAGGAGATAGTATTGCGCTTCCTTGGTACTGCGGCGGTATAAATACGCGGTGGCCGGCTCCGGCTCGAACGCGGCTGCTCTGAAATTTTACGCTCTCCCATGCTCTATCTTCTCATCGCCCTGGGCGGCGCGCTCGGCAGTGTGGCCCGCTTCGCCCTTTCGGGCCTCGTCGCGGGCCACTTCGGCGAGACCTTTCCCTGGGGCACGCTGGTGGTGAATGTCTCCGGCTCCTTCGTCATCGGCTTCTTCGCGACGCTCACTTCCCCGGATGGACGCCTGCTCGTGTCACCCGGCGGCCGCCTGTTTTTCATGACCGGCGTGCTGGGCGGGTTCACGACCTTCTCCTCCTTCAGCCTGCAAACCCTCAACCTGGTGCGCGACGGCGAGTGGTGGCAGGCGGGCGGCAATGTGACGGGGTCGGTCTTCGCCTGCCTGCTGGCCGTCTGGCTCGGACATCTTGCCGCCGTTTATCTCAACTCCCTGAAAGGATCCTGACCATGAACCTGCCCGAAGACTCCGTCCTGCTGCGCATTTTCATCGGCGAATCCGACCGCCACGGGCACCAGCCCCTCTACGAGGCCATCGTCCTCAAGGCGCGCGAACTCAAGCTCGCCGGCGCCACCGTGCTCCGCAGTCCCCTGGGCTTCGGCGCGAGCAGCCATCTGCACACCGCCAAGATCCTCCGGCTCTCCGCCGACTTGCCCATAATTGTCGAAATCGTGGACACAGAGGAAAAGATCCAGGCCTTCCTGCCGGTGCTCGATCCCATGATGGGCGGCGGACTCGTCACGCTGGAAAAGGTCCGCGTGATCCACTACCGCGGCGCAACCAAGCCGGCCTGACCAACTACTGATGATTACCCAAAGCCGTGACACCAGATTTGGCGTAATGCCACACCGGGCCGGGCGCTACCCAGGGACGCGTCCCTTCGTTAGGTAATTCTCCATAATTATTCCCTTACCGGCTTTCCTCCCATGCTGAACTCCTGGCTCACCTGGGCGCTGCTCTCGGCCCTGTTCGCCGGCCTGACCGCCGTCCTCGCCAAGCTCGGCGTCGCGGACATCAATTCCCACCTGGCCACCGCCATCCGCACGACCGTGGTGCTGGTCTTCACCTGGGCCATCGCCCTGAGCTTCGTGCCCCTGACGGCGGTGGCGGCCGTCTCGCGCCACACGTGGCTCCTGCTCGGCCTGTCCGGCATGGCCACGGGCCTGTCGTGGCTGTGTTATTTCCGGGCCCTGCAACTCGGCGAAGTTTCGCGCGTCGCACCGATCGACAAGCTGAGCGTGGTGTTCGCCATTGTCCTCGCCGCGGTCTTCCTGCGCGAACGCCTCACCTGGCAGCACTGGCTTGGCGGCTCGCTGATCGTCGCCGGGGCGCTGGTCCTGGCCTGGAAACCCGCCGCCTGATCAGGGCGCCGGCGACGCGTCCGTCTGGCGATTGAACAGCTGCGCCCGCAGGTAGGTGTCAACCGTCGCCGACTGCCACGCTGTCAGCCAGATGTCCGACAGCATCCGGCTGCCGCGGAGCAATTGTCCCTCGATGAAAGCGCGGCCCTCCGCGCTCTCCCCGGCGGACCCGCCCTTGAACTTGCCGGCCTTCTCGAGCGCGTAGAGCGGCTCGACCAGCTGGTGTTGCTCGTCGAGGTAATCCATGACCGCCGTGAAAAAGGCATCCTGCCCCGCCGGGACCGCCGCGAGCGATAGCGGCTGCGCCGGCGTCACGCGGGAGGCGAGATCCGCGTAGGCGATCCCGGTCTTGGCGATGAAGCCGCCGTCGATCCAGGCGTGGATCCCCGGCCGCGCGTTGTAGCCCGCCGGATTCTCCCCCACCCAGCCGTTGTGATGAATGGTGGTATGCAAGGGCTGCGCGCAATCGCCAACGTAATGGCCCATCACGCCCATGACGTAGACAATGTTGGCCTTGGCATTGGCGATCTCCTCCGGCGTGCCGCCGTGCTCCTCGAATGTCTTCAGGTACGAAAAGGCCGCCTTGAGCCTGCCGTATTGCTCGGCGACGGTCCACGGCGCAAACCCCGGCCACTCGCGCGAACGCTCGCTGTTCTTGGCCGGATCAATCGCCGGGTAAGCAGCCGGGTTCACGATCCGGCCGGCGGCGTATTGCGACGCAAAGACGTACCGCATCGGGGCGACGGTCTGCGGGGTGAGCCCGGCAAAGGCGAGCATCTCAAGGTCGAGGTAATGATCGAGGCCGTTGACATGCTTGATGGGCAGATCCGGGATGCTGCGCCAGCGATCCGGCTCGCAGGCGAGGAACACGATGCGCCCGGTGTCCGCCGGCTCCCGCACGAAGGCCGGAAAATCCTCCGGGAGCGCGGCCAGGGCCAGGCGGTTGATGATGCGGTGCCCTTCGTCTTCCCAGGCTGCGAGCGGCGACAGGCCGGCGGCGGCGGTCATGAGGGCATACACGAGCAAACGGCGTGGATTCATGTTCGGGAAAAATCAGGGCTTGGCCGACGCGCGCTGGCGGCGCACGCCTTCCACGGTATTGGCATAGATGCGCACCCCCTCGGCGATCGCCTCGGCGATCTTCTGGCGGTACGCCGGCGTGGCGATCTTCCGGGCCTCCGACTCGTTGGAGAGAAAACCCGCCTCGACGAGCACGGCCGGAGCGGTGGTCACCCGCAGCACGGCCAGCCGCCCGCGCTTCAGCCCGCGGTCGGATGCCTTGAGCCCGCTGAGCAGTTCGCGGTGCAAGGTGTACGCCAGCAGCGCATTCCAGTGGTCCTGCCGGTTGCCCAGGTTGGCGATGGCCACGGTGCTGTCCTCACGGTCGGGATCGCTGTGGGAATACTGGTACTGGGGCGTGAGCGAATAGACCTCGACGCCAGTGACGCGGTCCGCGCCATTTTCCACGGAGTTGTAATGCAGGCTGATGAAAAGATCGGCGCGGGCGCCGAGGGTCATTTCGCCGCGCTTCTGCAGATCCGCCTTTTTGGTCCGCGCCAGCTCCCGGTCATCCTTGCGGGTGAGCACGACGCGGTAGCCCTGGCGCTCCAGCAGTTTTTTCAGGCGCAGGGCCGTGTCGAGGGTCAGGGTTTTTTCCTCCAGCTTGAGCGCCCTGTTCTGCATGCCGGGATCGCCGCCGCCATGGCCCGGATCGATCACGATGGTCCGGACCACGGGGACCTGGCTCTCGCCCGAGCCGGGGAGCAAAATGGGGGTCAGCAGTTTCTCGGCGTCGATGCGGCTGAGGTGCAGCGCCCCGCGGTTTTCGCGAACCGGCTCGCCCAGGAAGACGCGCACCCCGTTGATGGAGCTCTCGCGCGTGTCCATCTCGAGCATGATGGTGCTCCAGGCGCTTTTCAGGGTGAGCTTGCGGCCTTCGTCACTGCGGGTGGCCTTCAGGCCGAAGCGCGCGCCGAAGTCGGCGGCGTCATAGTAATCCGCGCCGGCCAGCCGCACCTTGGCCAAGGGCCGTGACGGCGCCGACCGTGCTGCCGTCTGACCCAGGGCGGTGCCGGCCACCGCGCTCAGCAGCAGCACGCAGGCGGCGGCGGTTCTGAGGGCGGAACAACGCACCAGCCTCCTTCAGGAGCCCGCGGGCGGAGTGTCGTCCTCGGGGGCTTCTTCCTCGACGGTGAACTTGGGCTTGCGCTTGTTGGTCGGCAACGGCGTCAGCATGACGTTGATGTTGCGACCGATGAGCTTGGGCTCGGAATCCGGATGGCCCATGCCGACGAGTTCGTCCACCGCGCGTTTCATCACGCCGAAGCCGAGCTCGGTGT
>JBIJDP010000472.1:0-3171 GCA_044344065.1 Opitutaceae bacterium | reverse complement strand
CCGATGAACCAGCTGACTACCTCGCTCTTGGTCACTCCCAGTGAGGCCTCGTCGGAGGGCTCGATCAGCCTGATGGCCGCGATGATGTTGATGACCGCGGAAGTCAGGGTCATGGCCCCCACGCCAATCAGGGTGAAACGCAGAAAGCGAATGAGCCAGGGGGGCATGGGGATGGAATATACCGGAAATCGGATTTGGGATACCGGAAATCGGAAATATGTGCAGTGCCCGGCTTCCGGACGAGCCCCGTTTGGCAGGCGCACGCCAAACGCCCGTCCGGAGGCCGGGCGCTAATTCTCGAAATCTGGCGGCTCGGCGGGAGGCCTCGCCCTACCCTTTGGCCGTTGGAATTGTCAGCGTGAGCTCGCAGGGTTTGTCGATGCTGCTCAACGGGAGCGTCACCACAAGGCGGCCTTCCTTGATGTCGGCGTGGCCGTCGGCGGTGTAGGGATTGTGCGGGAGCACGGGCCACTTAACGCGGGCCTCGGTTGGAAGGGAGAGCTGCCAGGTGTGGTGCTTGAGGCTGGTGACACCGGTTTTCTCCCAAGCCGCCGCATTGAGTTCGGCCTGGGCGCCATCGGAAAAGGTGACGGGGCTGTCCTCATAACGAATAAACGTCAGGTGCACCGCGGCGGGCCGGCCGTCCGGGGCGGTCTGGAGTAGGCGCACGCTGAGGCGCAGGGTTTGCGGTGAAACGACGCTGTAAGCCAGTTCCACCGTGGCTCCGGCGGCGGTGATGCGCTGGGTCCACTGGTTGACGGCGGGTTCCGCGATGACGCAATGCTCGGGCGTGTACGCCAGCGGCACGTCGGGCGCGAGATTCGTATCCTTGCTGGCGCCGATGGGCGTGATGAGATCGGTGGCTCCCACCGTCAGCGTGCTCCAGAGCGGCTGCAACTTGGTGTTGCCGCCGCCGATGATGAGGCCGGCATCGCGGTGATAGAGGCTGACGAGGTTTTGCCGATCCTGGATGAAACGGTTGCGCGTGCGCGGGCAGCAGTAGGCGGAAAGGCTGACGAGCCACGGATCCTCGCGGGCGATGAGCGCATCAGTCCCCATGCGAAAGCGGCGGTCGGGCGCGGCGGTGAATGCGAGCGCGGCATCGTTTTCAGGGAGCGAGAGGTAGAGCAATTCCGCGGAATCGATCTCGGCGGGATCGCGTTCGGCCATGAGGGCAAGCTGGTGCGCGAGCAGGGCGCGCCCGGCATCGGTGCAGAATAGTCCCGGGTGGATGCCGACATGGGTCGGGAGGTAGCGGCGTGCCCCACCCTCCGCCTGGACGACCTTGAGCGGCGGATAGGGATTCCGTTCGTCCACGGTCTCGATCGACGCGCCGTTGGGGTATATGCAGTTGAGATGGTAGCGATTGCCGCGCTCGAGGGCGGGCAGAACGCCGGCGTCGCCGCTCAACCGATAATACAGACCGAGCGCCTCAAGATAGACGCGGTTGTAGAGGACCACCGGACCGCTGTGCTCGGTCCACCAGCCGTGATCGGACTGGGCGGCGATGACCAGTTGCATGTATTCGCGCGCCTGCCGCATCCATTCGGGCCGGCTGAAGAGCCGCCCCGCGAGAAAGAGGCCGGTGGCGTGATGACAGGGAATGTTGTGAATCCAGGGAATGACCTCGCCGGGTTTGAGCGGCGGATGGCCGGTAAGCGGACCCGGATAGATGTTGCTCAGGGAACTGAGCTCGGCCGCGGCGATGCCGGCATAACCGAGTTGCAGGCCCTCGGCCCAGATAGCGTGATCGCCCGGGGCGAGTTCGGCGGCGATGAGCTGATACGTGATGACCCAGCGCAGATAGGTCCACGGCATGTAGATGGGGCCCCAATTTGAGCCGTCCTTCTTGTCGAAGGGATACATGCCCTTGGCATCCTGCCGCACGCGCAGGTACCGCCCGCCGGCCGCAATGTGTTCCAGGAGTTTCGGGTCACGGTGATGCGGTCCGCCCTCGCACTGGTAGAGCAGCGTGAGGGTGAGAATGACATCCTGGTCGCGGACAATCCAGGGGTCGGTGCCAAACTGGCCGCTCGGCCGGGCGTGTTCCAGGATGGGACCGAGCTTGGCTTCGATGGCGCGGAGCAGCAGCGCGCGCAGGGCGGTGCGGCTGACGGGAGGCGCATGGAATGAAGGATCGGGCGTGGCCTGGATTGGGCTGGTGTTGGAAGCGCTCATGGATTTGGGAAGTTCAGCGAAGCAGCCGGCAGTCCGGCGGCAAGCAGCGAGGCGTTGATCGGGAATTCGCGCCTGCTGTATGGGTGCAATAAGTAGGGACGGTCAATGCAGCCCGACGGGCGATGCGCAGTTTCAATCTGGGGCGGGCGGGCAAATTTCCATTCCAAACCGAGGTGGTCGCGGCTGGCAGCCAGCAGGCTGGCGCGGGTTGGGCGCGAGCAAGCTCGCTGCCTACCGATACAGCTTTTTGCGTGAGCACCAGGGAACGAATGGCGGGGATCGGAATCCCCGCCCTACATTTTGAGGAGCAAGGGCGTCAACAACCTCGCGACCAGTTCATGGCCGGCGTCGGCGGGATGCAGCAGATCGGGTAGCAATAGCTCGGCCGGATTAGCGTGGGCGGCGTAAGCGGCATTGATGTCGACCAAGGGGACCTGCTCCGCGGCGGCGACTTCGCGGATGAGGTGGTTGTAATGATCGAGCAGATGCCCGTTGAAACCCTCGGGGTCGGTCACGTCGTAGGGCGCACGGCCGTAGAGATCGAGGTAGACCTGGCTCCAATAGATGCGGTTGGTGGTCATCAAAACGACCTTGGCGCCGCGGGCGCGGAGCCGTCGCACCATCTCGCGCAGATTGGCCGCAAATTCCGCGGGGGGCACCCGCGGGGTTGTGGCCGGCGGATTTTGCCAGACATCGACCGCGGCGTCGTTGATACCGAACTGGAGCACGACGAGGCACGGGTTCAGGGCGAGCACATCACTTTCGAAACGGGCCATGGCCCCGCGGGTCGAATTGCCGCCAATCCCCTGATTGGCCACGGCGAGATTCGAACCGGCGGCTTCGAGGGTGCGCTGCACGCGCACGGAATACGGTTCCTTCACCAAGCCGGGACGCCGGGCGGTGGTGGAATCGCCGAACATCACGATGACCGGCGGAGGCGCGAACGAAGCCTGACCGACGTCGGATTGGGCGATGCGCAGGCGGACGTCGCCC
>JBIJDP010000185.1:0-5464 GCA_044344065.1 Opitutaceae bacterium | reverse complement strand
GAGCGAGCTCACCGGTGGCGACGAATGGGATGCGAAGATCCGCGGCCAGATCGGGACCTGCGCGCTGTTCATGCCGGTGATCTCGGCCCACACGCAGGAGAGGCTGGAAGGGTATTTTCGACTGGAATGGAAACTCGCCGAGGACCGCTCGTACCTCATGGCCAAGGGCAAACCCTTCATCGTGCCGGTGGTGGTGGACGCGACCGGTGAAAAAGGCGCGCAGGTGCCGGATGCCTTCCTCAAGGTGCAATGGACCCGGTTGCCCGGAGGGGAGACGAATCCGGCATTCGTGGAGCGGGTGAAAAGATTACTGGGTAATCCGGACAAGGGGACGGTCAGCCCTGTAGCCGGCCTCGCTGAGGCCGGTCATCCCGCCTTCGCCAAGGCTTCGGTGGGCGGACCGGGGTCAGCGACCCCGGCTACAACCAAACGGGTGCCCGCGTGGATTTGGGGTGCGGCGGTGCTTGGGCTGGTCGCGATTGGCGCGGTGATCGTGGCGCGGAGAACGGCCGCCCCGGTTTCGTCTCCAGCTAGCCCCATCGCTGAATCAAAGCCCGCAGCCAATGCACCCGGCCTGGCGGTGGTATCCGACAAGTCTATCGCCGTCTTGCCATTCACCAACATGAGCGAGGACAAGGACGCCAGTGCGTTCTTCGCCGATGGCATGCACGAGGATATCCTCACCAATCTCGCGCATATCCGCGAACTGCGGGTCGTTTCGCGCACGTCGGTGATGTCCTACCGCGGCACGGCCAAGCAGATCCCGCTGATCGCCCGGGAGCTCAACGTGGCCTACGTGCTCGAGGGCAGCGTGCGCCGCGCCGGCAACAAGGTGCGGGTGACCGGGCAGTTGATCCACGCCGGGACGGACGAGCATGTCTGGGCGAAATCCTACGACCGCGACCTCAATGATGTCTTCGCTATCCAGGCCGAACTGGCGCAGGCCATCGCGCAGGAGCTCGATACCGCACTGACACCCCGGGAACGGCAACTCATCACCGCGCGTCCGACCGAAAGCACCGCGGCCTACGAACTATTCCTGAAAACCCGCGAAGTCGCCAACAGCGGTGACACGCGTCGCCAGGCTTACAGCACCCGCGAATCTTTCCTGGAGGCGGCACTGCGGCTCGATCCCAAGTTTGCCAACGCCTGGGCGGAACTGGCGGTGGTTCAGACGCAGATGTTAGCGGCGAGTGTGGACGCGACGGCCGCCCGGCGGGCCAAGGCCAGGGACGCGCTCGACCGCGCCATGGCCCTGGCGCCCAGCACCCCGCAGGTGACGCGGGCGCAGGGCGCCTATTACCTTTTCATCGAGCGGGACCTGGCCAGGGCGGAGGCGGCGTTTGCGAGACTCCAGCAGCAGCAGCCCAACGACGCGGACAGCGTCAGCTGGATGGCGGCAGTGCAGACCCTGCAAGGGCGATGGGCGGAGGCGTTGGCCAGTGGGCAATTGGCCGTGAAGCTCGATCCTGCGAATGCCAGTTTCCGTTTTAGCCTGGGGACCACGTACATGCTGATCCGGCGGTACGATGACCTGCTGGCTGAAATGCGGAACAACAAGGCCCTTAGACCCCAGGAGTGGACGAATGAGAGCGATTTCTTCTACGCTGTGATGACATTCTCGGCCACGGGATCGCATGAGGAACTCCTTTCCCTGCTTCGCCGACTGGAAGCGGAGGATTCGAAGTCTCCGATGGTCATTCAATTGCGAAAATTTCTGGCTCGCGCTCGTCGGGACTTCGCCGAGTACCTCCGCCTGGTAAACCAGTACCCTGGCGAGAACAATGCTGGCGGGGCGATGGAGTTCGCCTCCACGCCCGGGTCCACCGTCCAATTGCTATATGGTGACCGGGAATTGGCGATCAGCCAGTTCAAGGAATTTTTGCATAAGATCGAACCCCAGCTGGTGGCCGATCCGGACAATACCCAGCTGCTCCGGGTTACGGCGTTGCTGAATGCGTTCATGGGGCGTCGCGACGAGGCCCTGCGACTCATCAACCATGCGGCCGAACTCGTGCCGGAATCCAGGGATGCCCGCATTGGCTATGGCATCAGCCAGATTCGCGCCTCGGTGGATGCCTGGACAGGTGACAAAGACCGCGCCATCGCCGAGCTGAAACGCCTGCTTGGCCTGCCCGGCATGCTGAATATCCACCGGATGAAGATTGATCCCGTCTATGCCCCTTTGTGGGACGACCCCCGGTTCCAAGCGCTGGTCAACGATCCCAAGAACAACGCTCCGCTCTTCTGACTTTACCCCTGCAAGCCAACTCCCGCACCACGATGAATCCCGAAATCGCTCCTGAACCTGTCTCGGCCGCATCGTTCAACGACGATGTCTGGGACGACCTTCTCAACTACATCGAGGAGAAGCGCGTCATCCCCATTGTCGGTCCCGAGCTCCTCAAGGTTGAGACCGAGAATGGCCCGCGGCTCCTGCTGGAATGGCTCGCCGAAAAGCTGGCCGCCCGGCTCAACGTCGACACCGCAGCGCTTGCCCGGCCACTCGCGCTCAACGACGTGGTCTGCTGCTACCTGACCAACCACGGCCGCCGCGAGGAGGCCTACACCCGGCTCCGCACGATCATGCGCGAGGCGGCGTTCCAGCCGCCGCTGCCGCTGCGGCAGCTCGCGGAAATCACGGACTTCAACCTCTACGTCTCCATGACGTTCGATCCGCTGCTCGAGCAGGCGGTCAACCAGGTCCGCTTCGGCGGTGCGGCCAACACCGAGGTGATCGCCTACGCGCCCAACCGCGTCGTCGACCTGCCCGTCGAGCGCGACGACCTGCAACGCCCCGTGGTCTATCACCTGCTCGGCCGGCTCTCGGCCTCGCCGACCTATGTCATCTCCGACGAGGACATGCTGGAGTTCGTCTGCGCGCTGCAGAGCGAGCACCTCACGCCGGAAAAGCTCTTTCACGCCCTCGAGCACAACCACCTGCTCGTCATCGGCAGCGATTTCTCCAACTGGCTCGCCCGGCTGTTCCTGCGCATGACCAAGCGCCGGCGGCTCTCCGATCCGCGCGATGTCGGCGAAATCCTCGCCGACAGCCACAGCCTGACCGACGTGCGGCTGGTTTCCTTCCTCCAGCAGGTCAGCGTGCGCACGCGGATGTTTTCCGGGGCGGAGGCGTTTGTGGCCGAGTTGCACCGCCGCTGGATGGCGCGCCGCGTCGTGCCGGCGGCTCCGGCCGGCGGCTCTGCCTCGCCGATCCGGTTCCTGCCGCCCGCCCGGGAGATGCCGGAGAACGCGGTCTTCATCAGCTACGCGCGCGAGGACCTGCCCGCCGTGCAGAAGCTCAAGGCCGGGCTCGACGCCGCCGGCATCACGACCTGGTTTGACATGGACCGCCTCGAAAGCGGCGACGACTACGACCGCAAGATCCGCGGCAACATCGCGCGCTGTTCCTTCTTCCTGCCCGTCATCTCCGCGACGACCCAGCGGCGGCACGAGGCCTATTTCCGGCGCGAATGGAACTATGCCGTGGACCGGACGCGCGGCATGGCCGACGGCGCCGTGTTCATCTTCCCCGTATGCATTGACGACACGACCGAGGCCGATGCCGTCGTGCCCGAGAAATTCAAGGCCGTGCACTTCGCGCGGCTGAGCGGGGGCGATCCGACCCCCGAGTTTACCCGCCGCCTGCAGGAACTGTCCAACGCCCGTCGCCCATGAAACCTTTCACTCCCGCCCACACCGCGACGGTCAACGCGCAGAATCCCTGGCTCGGCCTCGTCTCTTTCACCGAGGAAACTCGCGGCTTCTTCCATGGCCGCGACGAGGAGGCCGCCGAACTCGGCCGCCGCGTGCAGCGCAAGCTGCTCACCGTGCTCTTCGGCCAGTCCGGCCTCGGCAAGACCTCCATCCTCCAGGCCGGTCTCGTGCCGCGGCTGCGCCCGGAGGGATTCTGCCCGGTCTATGTCCGCCTCGATTACGATCCGCATTCCCCGCCGCCCGCGGAGCAGATCAAGCGCGCCGTCTTTCGCGCCACCGAGGCGGCCGGTTCCTGGACGCAGAGCGGCTCGGCCGTCACCGGGGAGACCCTGTGGGAGTTCCTCCACCATCGCGACGACGTCCTCAAGGACGCCAACGGCCGGACCCTCATCCCCATTCTGATCTTTGACCAGTTCGAGGAAATCTTCACGCTGGCGCAGACCGACGACGCCGGTCGGAAGCGGGCACAGGAGTTTCTCGCGGATCTGGCCGATCTCGTGGAAAACCGCCCGCCGGCGGCGCTGGAGGCGCGGATCGAACGCGACGAGGCCGACGCGGCCCGCTTTGATTTCGCCCGGGCCGACTACCGGATCCTGATCTCGCTGCGTGAGGACTACCTGGCCCATCTCGAGGGCCTGAAGCACCGGATGCCTTCGGTCACCCAGAACCGGATGCGCCTCGCCCGCATGACCGGACCGCAGGCGGTGGCCGCCGTGTGCGCGCCGGCGCCGCATCTCGTCAGCGTGGCCGTGGCGGAATCCGTGGTGCGCTTTGTCGCCGGTGGCGCCGATCTCGCCCATGCCGAGGTCGAGCCTTCGCTGCTCAGCCTGATCTGCCGCGAGCTGAACAACACCCGGCTCGCCAGCGGCCAGCCCGAGATCTCGGCCGACCTCCTGGCCGGCTCGCGCGACACCATCCTGTCCGAGTTCTATGAAAGGGCCCTGGCGGACCAGCCTCACGGGGTCCGGATGTTCATCGAGGATGAGATGCTGACGGATTCCGGCTTCCGCGAGAGCGTGGCCGAGGAGCGCGTGCGCAAGGGCTTTGCCGCCGCCGGCACCGCGACGGGGGCGCTCGCGCTGCTGGTGGACCGCCGCCTGCTCCGGGTGGAGGACCGCCTCGACATGCGGCGGGTCGAGATCACGCACGACGTCCTGTGCAGCGTGATCGGCGAGAGCCGCAGCGTGCGGCGCGAGCGGGAGGCCCTGGAGGAATCCCGCCGCCAGCTCGCCGCGCAGCAGGCGCGCGAGGCCGAAACCCGCCGGTCCCTGGTGCGGGCCCGCATGGTCGCCGCCGTCGCGGTGGTCGTCATGATCGGGGCTGTGGGCAGCGCGGTCTTCGGCTTCGTCAACCTGCGCCGCGCCCGGGCGGCCGAGGTCCAGACGCAGGCGGCGCGCCAACTGGCGGAGACGGCGCGCAGCGAGTCGGAGAAACTCATCGGCTTCCTGCTGGAGGATTTCTACGAGGAGCTGAAGCCGACCGGCCGCATCGAGATCGTGGGCAAGCTGGCCGACAAGGCGGTGGCCTATTACGACGACCTGCCGTCGGAGCTGATGACGCCCCAGACCAAGCTCTACCGCGGCTTGGCGCTGGTGCGAAAGGCGAGCGCGTTCAGCGAGAGCGGTAAGGTCAATGAAGCCGCGCCCGTGGCGGATCAGGCCCAGAGGATTTTCGAGGAGCTCCGCGCCGTGAACGGCAACAGCGATGAAACCACGGTCGGCCTGGCCCTGGCCCATATGTCCAGGAT
>JBIJDP010000184.1:0-5475 GCA_044344065.1 Opitutaceae bacterium | reverse complement strand
CGCGCCCGCGGACGTCGCCGTCATCGTGGCGCCGGGCGGCGGGTTCACCGACTTGATGATCAAGTATGAAGGCGTGCGGACGGCCCTCGCCCTCAACGCCCTGGGCGTCGACGCCTACATCCTCAAATACCGCCTCATCCATACCGATCCATCGGCGCCGCTGCCGCGGCCGGGAACGGAAATCACTCCGCCACCGCGCAAGCGGGACGAAACCGGCCGCATCATCTGGGGACCGCAGTCCGGCCAGAATATCCTCGAGCTCACCCATCAGGATGCCCGGCGAGCCATGGCCTGGCTGCGTAACGATGCCGCCGGCCTGGTGGGTCGGCGCCCCCAGCGCATCGGCATCATCGGCTTCTCCGCCGGCGCCTTCGTCTCGCTCGCCCTGGCCCTCGACGAGCCGGCCGGCCGGCCGGACTTCGCGGGGGTGATCTATGGCCCGGACAATCAAGGCCGATCCGTGCCCGTGGATGCGCCGCCCCTGTTCATCGCGGTCGCCGCGGATGATGCCTGGTCGGCGCCCAATTCGCTCCGGCTCTACCAGGCGCGGCGGGACGCCAAGCGCCCGGCCGAGTTGCATGTCTTCCAGACCGGCGGCCATGGGTTTCTCAATTTCGGCGGCGGGGCGGACCTGTTCATGGATCGCTTCGCCGACTGGATGCGCGCGAATGGCTGGATTAAGCCGGCCATCACCGGAACGGGTCAGCTCTATAGGTAGGGCAGGTCGGACCCGCCCTGCCGGTGCCATGCGTTCGCAACGTAGCGCGGATCTTCAGTCCGCGTGAACCACGCCACGCCGGCGGCATTGTTCTCCAAAGCCAGTGCTGGCTGAAGCCAGCACTACGATTTGTGCGCGGCACTCCGCGGCATTGCCTTTCAGGAGAGCCTGGCCGCGCTTCGTGGTGGAGCGTGGGAAAAATGCCATCTCGTCGACCTTGTCGCGGTCGTTCCAATCGCTAAATTGGCCTGTGCTTCACTTCAGGTCGGATGACCTGATCTGGAATTCGAAATTTGGTTTTTCCACCAGCACGATGGTCTTCGGCTTGGGCGAACCTGCCAGCAGGACCTCCAAGGCGACTTTGGCGCCGAGTTTCCGATTGATAAAGATTTTGCCCAGTTCGCTGCCGGACTTGAGCGACGCGAGGTAGGACTGCACCGGGCGGCCGTCAATCCGGTCAATCTGAGTGAAGGGAACCAGCCCTTGTTTCGCTGCATCCGAGCCTGGTTTGACGCCGGTGATGTAAATGGTGGAGACGTTTCCCGTCAGACCGTCCTGCCAGATCTGCAGGCTGATGCCGAAGGACAGCTTGGGCGGCTCGCCGAGCACTTCCATGGGTTCGAGCTTAACGATGGCTTCAGCCGGCTTCGCCGCGGGCTGCACGGGCTTCGTCTCGGGCGGGTCCGCCGGCTTGGCGGTGACCGGCGCTTGGCCTTGCAGGGGTAGACTGGCCAGCACCAGCAAGGAGAAGGTCGGAAAAAGACGTAGCGTCATTGGGGTGGACGGCCGGCGGGAAGTGAATCGTCTCGAAAGCCATTACGCAATCCGACTTCATGAGCATGCCATGAACCTCCCGCCGCCACCACCCGGCTACGAAGTCCGCCTGCCGCGGTTTGCCGAGGAGGGGCGGCTCTGCGATGTCGGGCTGGATGCGTTTGGCCGGGAGGTGCGGCTCGCGGTTGAGGCGGCGGCGGCGTGGGCCGCGATGCGGGCGGAGGCGGAGCGGGCCGGGGTGAAGCTGCTCCTGCTGTCGGGGTTTCGCAGCGTCGAACGACAGGCGGAGATCGTGCGGAAAAAACTCACCGCCGGGCAGGCGCTCGCGGACATCCTGCGCGTGAACGCGTACCCGGGGTTCAGCGAGCATCACACCGGCCGGGCCGTCGATGTCGGGGCGGCCGACTGCGCGCATCTCACCGAGGCCTTCGAGACCACCCGTGAATTCGCCTGGCTCAGCCAGCACGCCGCGCGGTTCGGCTTCACGCTCTCATATCCACGCGACAATCCCTGCGGCATCGCCTACGAACCGTGGTACTGGTGCCATTCGCGCGGTCGCAGTGCGGGTGGATTTGGCCATCACTGAACCGGAACGATTCAATCGGCGAGTAGGCGGGGAGCTTGCTCCCGCTCTGAAAGCGCCAGCAGGCTGGCGGCCTACCGAAAACCCCTTTCGGTTTTGCAACCCTCGTGGCAGTTCAGCGTCGACTGAATCGTTCCGGCTGATGCAGGGGAAGGTGGCCTGCGTCCGGTCTCGCCCTTAACTGTGACCGGGCGTATTGGTCACCGGTACAGTTATGGCTATTCCAACGCGCTTCGCAGCCGCAGCAGGTCAAGGCCGGTCAGCCACGCACCTTCATCTGCGAAGTGCGTCACCGACTGACGACGCAGGCATCCGTGAAGTGATCCAGGCCGCATTTGCCGGCAAGCCGGGCCTTGAGGTCGCGGACCTGGCCGCGAGTCTGACAAAGGATCCCACGGCGGCTCCGATGGTCTCGTTGGTTGCGCTGGCGGATGACCGGGTGGTCGGTCAGGTGCTGTTCACGCGGGTGCGGATCGAAGGTCACGGCGCGGACGTGGCGGCGTCGATACTGGCTCCGCTCTCCGTGCACCCGGATTTCCAGGACCGCGGCATCGGCGGCCGGTTGATCGAGCGTGGCCTGAAGGAACTGAAGGAGGCTGGGCAGGACCTCGTCTTTGTCCTCGGACATCCGGGCTATTACCCGCGTTATGGATTTATTCCCGCCGGCGTGCGCGGTTTCAGCGCCCCTTATCCCATACCGGATCGAAATGCCGACGCCTGGATGGTGCAAGCGCTGCAACCTGGCATCATGCCCCGGGTCCAGGGACGGGTCAGTTGCGCCGACAGCCTGAATGATCCGCGTCACTGGCGGGAGTGAGGGTAGGGCCAACTCCCGGTCGAGGGACCGCGTTTGCTACACGTAGACCGCCAAGTGCCTTGATCGACTCGTGCTGATGTGCGAGACAAGTCGGCCATGAGCATCCCGCCCCTGCGCATTGGCTTGTTCGGCATCGGTCTTGACGCGTACTGGCCGCAGTTCGCCGGCCTCAAGGAACGCCTCGAGGGCTACGTCGGGCGCGTTGCCGGCAAGCTCGCGCGACCGGGCGTGGAGATCGTCAACCTCGGTCTCGTGGACAATCCCGAGCGCGCGTATGCGGCCGGCCGTGAATTCCGCCGCGCCGACGTGGACCTGATCTTCCTTCACGTCACAACCTACGCCCTGTCCTCCACCGTGCTCCCCGTCGTGCTGCGAGCCAAGGTGCCGGTGGTGATTCTCAACCTGCAGCCGGCGCCGGCGATTGATTATCCGAACTTCAACCGCATGGACGACCGGACCAAGATGACCGGCGAGTGGCTGGCGCATTGCGCCGCGTGTCCCGTGCCCGAGATCGCGAATGTCTTCAAGCGGGCCGGCGTGCGCTTCCATCAGGTGACGGGCATGCTCGACGACGATCCGGTGTGCTGGAAGGAAGTGGACGCGTGGGTCGAGGCGGCGCGGGTCGTGGCCGGCATGTATGGCAACCGGCTCGGCCTGATGGGGCATTACTACAGCGGCATGCTCGACATCTACTCGGACACCACGCTGCAGTGCGCGAGCTTCGGCACGCACATCGAGATCTTGGAAGTTGATGTGCTCTCGGCGTTGCGCCGCGAGGTGACCGATGCGCAGGTGCAGGCGCGGGTGGCCGAGTTTCGCGACGTGTTTGACGTCCAGGCGGACTGCGCCGCGGCCGACCTCGCCGAGGCGGCGCGCACCTCGGTCGCGCTCGACCAGTTGGTGGCAAAACACCGGCTCGGATCGATGGCGTATTTCTACAGTGGCACGGGCGTGGCGGAGAACGAGGCCACCATGTCGTCAATCATCCTCGGCACCTCGCTGCTGACGGGCCGCGGCGTGCCGGTGGCCGGCGAGTATGAGGTGAAGAACGTGCAGGCGATGAAGATCATGGATCTCCTCGGCGTAGGCGGCTCGTTCACCGAATACTATGCGATGGATTATACCGACGACGTGGTGCTGATGGGCCACGACGGGCCCGGCCACATTCGCGTCGCCGAGGGCAAGACCAAGGTCCGGCCGCTCAAGGTTTACCATGGCAAGGTCGGCAAGGGGGTGTCGGTCGAGATGTCGGTGAAGCACGGCCCGGTCACGCTGCTGTCGGTGGTCGAGCGCGGCGACGGCAAGCTCGGCCTGCTCTGTGCCGAGGCGGAGTCGGTCCCCGGTCCGATCATGGAAATCGGCAATACCAACAGCCGCTACCGGTTTGCCTGCGGGGCGAGGGAGTTTGTCACACGGTGGAACGCCCAGGGCCCGGCGCACCATTGCGCGGTCGGCGTGGGGCACGTCGCACACAAGCTGGAGAAGGTCGGCGCGCTGCTCGGGCTTGAGGTGGTGAGGGTGGTATGAAAATCAGTTTGATGGCCTGGGGTAGGAGCTTGCTTGCAGGCGATGGATTGGATCGCACGCGTTCACCATTACGCTCATGGGGCATTGCGACCGAGGGCGGTCGCGCTCCCATATCGCCTGCAAACAGGCTCCTACCTTTTCTTTCGGCTCTCCTCCTCTCCGTGACCGCCTGCTCCAATCCCAACTCCATGACCCCCAATCCAACCAACCAACCCGGCGAATCCCGCGCCGTCGTCATCAGCGGTCAGCCGGCGCAGGAATTCACCGTGGATGGCTGCCGTGCCTTTGTGATTTTGCCGCCGCAATCAGGGTCCGGTCGAAAGCAGCCCTGGGTCTGGTATGCGCCGACGCTGCCGGGACTGCCGGCGCCGGAGGAGACCTGGATGTTCGAGCGGCTGCTCGCGGCCGGGATCGCGGTGGCGGGCATAGATGTGGGTGAATCCTACGGCAGTCCGGCGGGCCGGGCGCATTTCACCGCGTTTTACAACGAACTCGTGCAGCGCCGCGGATTTTCCCCCCAGCCCGTCCTGCTCGCACGCAGCCGCGGCGGACTGATGTTGTACAACTGGGCGGTGGAGCATCCGGAGTCGGTGGCCGGCGTCGCCGGCATCTACCCGGTGTGCAACCTGTCGAGTTATCCCACGCTGGCCAAGGCCTGCGACGCCTATGGCCTGACCGAGGCGGAACTCGCGGCCAACCTGGCGGCGCACAATCCGGCTGATCGCATTACCCCGCTCGCGCGGGCCGGCGTGCCGATCCTGCATCTGCATGGTGATCAGGATGCGATCGTTCCGCTGGAGCAAAACTCCGCCGCGCTGGCCGCACGCTACCGTGAAGCCGGCGGCGACATGCGGGTGATCGTTTTCCCGGGACAGGGACACAACTACTGGCCGGGCTGGTTCCAGTCGCAGGAACTGCTGGATTTCGTGATCGCGCAGGCGCGGAGGTGAAACTGCGCTCCGACTGCAGGGCCGGACCTTGGTCCGGCCTTGGTGGCGTAGACACGTTGGTAGCCCAACCAGGCGGCACCAAGGTACTGCCCTGCAGGCGGCATAT
>JBIJDP010000183.1:0-5492 GCA_044344065.1 Opitutaceae bacterium | reverse complement strand
CATTGGTCCCGCTCGCGGCCGACAGCAGGCCGGAGGCGGCAAGGGTGCCGCCGGCCCGGAATTGAATTTCACCCTGCAGCAGGTTGACGGTGCCGTTGTTGACAAATGGAACGTCAAAATACGTCACATTGCCCGCGTTGCGGGTATAGGTGCCGTCGTTGGTGAAGACAAAGGAGCCGCCCCAGCCCGGATTATGCACCGTGTAGCCGGAGGCGTTGAGGTCGTTGAACGTGGCGCCGGCGGCGTTCGTAAAGGAACCGCCGGAGCCTGAACGAATGTAGCCATTGAGCCAGTTGACCGTGCCCTGGTTGAGAATGGTGCCGCCGTTGAAATCATGGTCGGCGCCATTGGCCATCGTGAGGGTGCCGGTCGTCGCGGCGACCGTGATGTTGGATCCGTTCCAGTTGCCGCCATCCCAGAGAAAAAGGCCGTTGAGCGTGCCCGTGCCGGCGAGAGAGCCGGCGGTTTGGCGGAATGTGCCGACGTTGAGCTGGCCGGAAAGATTAAGCGTGCCGCCGGTGAGGCGATAGGTGCCCGCGCCCGTGAGCGAGGCCCCGTTGCTCACATTATAACCGTTGGTGAAGTAAACATTGGTCCCGCTCGCGGCCGAGAGCAGGCCGGAAGCGGCGAGGGTGCCGCCGGCCCGGAATTGAATGTCGCCCTGCAGCAGGTTGACGGTGGCGTTGTTATTGAAGGCGACATCAAAATACGTCGTGCCGGCGGCATCACGGACATAGGTGCCGTCGTTGGTGAACGTGAATGAGCCACCCCAGCCGGGATTGTGCACCGTGTAACTGGAGGCGTTGAGGTCGTTGAAGGTGGCCCCGGCGGCGTTGGTGAAGGTGGCGCCACTGCCGCCGCGGAGGTAGCCGCTGTGCCAGTTGACCGTGCCATGGTTGAGGATCGTGCCGCCGTTGAAGTCGTGGTCGGCGCTGTTGGCGAGGTCAAGGATGCCGGTGGTGGGGGCGACGGTCACATTGGCACTGTTCCAATTGCCGCCGTGCCAGCTGAATATGCCGACGAGCGTGGTCGTGCCGACGAAGGCACCACTGGTCTGGATAAAGTTGCCGACATTGATGGTTCCACTGGCCGTCAGGGTGCCGCCGGTCAGCCGGAAGGTGCCGGCACCGCCGAGCGAGCTGCCATTGGCAATCGTGTAGCCGTTGGTGAACCAGACATTGGTGCCGCTGGCGGCCGTGATGCTCGCGCCACTCGCCAGCGCGCCGCCCGCACGGAACTGGATGTCACCCTGCAGCAGATTGACGCTGCCGTTGTTGTTGAAGGGGATGTCAAAAGGCGTCGTGTTGGTGGTGTTGCGGACGTAGGTGCCGTCATTGGTGAAAACGAAGGATCCGCCCCAGCCGGGATTGTGCACCGTATAGCCGGAGGAGTTGACGTCATTGAAGGTGCCTCCAACGGCGTTGATGATGCCGCCGCCGGCCCCACCGCGAATGTAGCCGGAATTCCATGTAACAGTGCCTTGGTTGGTGAGTACCAGACCCTGAAGGTCGTGATCCGAGGTGGTGGCAATGGTGAGCGTGTCGCCGACGAGGACCGTGTTGGCAGGAATGACGGACGGACTGATGACGCCACCGGTCAAGCTGCCGCTGCTCCACACATAGCTCACCTGGGCGGTCGCGGCAGACTGCAGCGCTCCGGCGATGGCGAGTCCAATGATGAAACGGCTCATGCGAATGCCAGCGCTGCCGATCCATGCGGGGTAGTAACACGGTCTCCAAGCCATGTGAATGAAGTTGAAGGTATTATGCGGGATTGCGACCCGTTTTTAACCGCGTGGTAGCGGGCAGTTGGGAACCTTATATTGAAACCGCCGCAGAATGGGCGGTCGTGCCGGAATGATCGTGCCGGTCTGCCAGGCCGGCACATTTCCACTGTCCGCAACCAGGTGTCGCCTCGCGTCTGCATCTGTGTATGGTTGAACAACCACCGATGCTTACCGTCCTTGACGACCTCCCTGCTTGTGCCGGCTGCGGTCAATGCTGTCACCTCCTCGTGGAGCTGGCGCCACTGTTGGATGACGTCCCCGAGGAGTTCGTGGTCGAGCATTCCGGCGTGCGATGCATGGACCAGCACGGCGACGGCGCCTGCGTGGCGCTCGATCCGGTTTCGCGACTATGCACCATCTACGAACGCCGTCCGCAGGTGTGCCGCGATTTCCAACGGGCCGAGGCCCTCTGCCGCCGTGCCGTTCTGCGCGGCTACGGACCGTATGGCACGGCACCTGATGCCGCCGGTATTGCACCCATACCTGTAGCTTAAGGAAGCTCTGATGAACTCATACCGGAATTAATTTGGAACACAGGAACACTGGAAACAGAGGGCCAACGGGAGGTCTTTCCTGCTTTCCTGAGTTCCAGATTCGTTTTTCAGAGGCTCGTTAACCATTACCTTTCATGAAGATCAAAACCGCCGAATTCCAAACCAGCGCACCGGACTTGCGATCGTGCCCCGAGTGGGCGCAACCCGAGGTCGCGCTCATTGGGCGGTCCAACGTCGGGAAGTCCTCGCTCATCAACCTGCTCACCGAGCGCCGCGAGCTGGCGATGGTCTCCGATACGCCGGGCAAGACGAAGCTCATCAATTTCTTTCACATCAACGGCTCCTGGCGCCTCGTCGATCTGCCGGGCTACGGCTACGCGTCGATTGGCAAGCAGCAACGTTACGCGTTCAACCAGGCGGTCGGGGATTTTCTCACCGGCCGGCGCAGCCTGCGCAGTGTGTGCGTGCTCATCGACTCGCGGCTGCCGCCGCAGGCCATCGACCTCGAATTCCTGCGCTGGCTGGAGGGCTGCAAGATCCCGTATGCGCTCATCTTCACGAAGACCGACAAGCAATCGGCGGCCCAGAGCCAGGTTAATATCAAGGCGTTCACCGCCGCGATGGGCGAGTGGCGGGCGGAGCCGCCGGTCATCTTGCTCAGCTCGGCCAAGACCAAGGCCGGGCGGGGCGCGATCCTGGCGTATTTGAGCACGGTGGTGGGGTGAAGGGTGGCTTCGGGGGCGGTGGATTGCTGGGAACGCGACAGCCCTCGGTCGCAATCGAAGGAAGCCGGACAGAGTCAGAGTCTAGAACGATAACAATAACGATCGGTTCGTACTCCTGCTCGTTCTCTTTCTCGTTATCGCTGCCTTGATGACTTCGTGAAATTGCGACCGAGGGCCCTCCGTCGCCAGGCCTATGGAGGGCAGGCTGGTCCCGCTCCCACCCCTCCATCCCCGGAACCATCCTTGCACCCGGCCGCCCGATCACCAACTTAGCCGGCTTACCCCGTGAAACTTCCCGACCTGCTGGCGTCGAAACCCGGCCGCCTTTTTGCGTTTTTCGCCCTGTATCTCACCGAGGGCATTCCCCTTGGTTTTACCGCGACGGCCATCGCCACGCAGATGCGCCGGCAGGGATTGGGCCCGACGGAGATCGGTGCCTTCGTCGGCACGCTCTACCTGCCCTGGGCCTTCAAATGGGTGATGGGCCCGTTTGTGGATGTGTTGTCCACGGACCGCTTCGGGCGCCGACGCATGTGGATCGTGCTTACGCAGATCATGATGACCGTGATGCTGCTGGCGGCGATGCCCATCAATTTCACCGCGGAGCTGAAGTTCTTCACCATCGTCATCTTCGGACTGAACTTTTTCGCGGCGACGCAGGATGTGGCGATTGATGCGCTCGCCTGCAATGTCCTGAGCGAAAAGGAACGGGGCTTGGCGAACGGCCTGATGTTTAGCGGCGCCTATCTGGGCCAGGCCGTGGGTGGGGCGGGGGTTCTGTTTCTCATTCCTTACACGGGGCTCCCGACGACCTTTGTCTTTGTCGTCGCCGTGGTCCTTTCCGTGACCCTGTTTGTGGTGCTGCCAATGCGCGAGCCCAAGGGGCCGCCGCGGGCGCGGGCGGAGGGATCGGCGTTGGCGGCAGTGGGGCGCGAACTCTATCAATTCGGCCGCGAGGCCCTGCAGGCCTTCACGGGCAGCCGGGCGGCCTGGGTGGGCGTGATCTTCGCCCTGCTGCCGGGCGGGGCCTATGCCCTGAGTCTTTCCTTGCAGTCCAACCTCGCCGTCGAGTTCGGGCTGAATGACCAGAAGGTCGCGCAACTGGCGCTCGCCTCCACGGTGATCAGCGCCGCGTGTTGCGTGGTCGGCGGGTGGCTCTCCGACCGGTTCGGTCGCCGCAAAATGCTCACCCTGTTTTATATCGGAACGGCGATCCCCGGCCTCTGTCTGGCCTGGATCATGTTTCGCGAAGGCTGGATCATGCCGGTGGATCCCCAATGGCGCGACCGGCCGGTGCCGTCCGGCGTGCTCCTGTCCGCTTTCTGGACGGCCTGCCTCGCCTTTGCCGTCTTTCAGGGACTGATGTATGGCACACGCTCGGCCTTGTTCATGGACATCACGACCCCGGCGGTGGCGGCGACGCAGTTCACGGCCTACATGGCGATGATGAACCTGGTGATCTCGTACTCGGCGACGTGGCAAGGCTATGCGATCGAGGCCTGGGGTTATCCGATGACGCTGACGCTGGATGCGGTGGCGGGATTGGTGTGCCTGGTGTGTCTGCCGTTCATGGTGAAACCTCAGGCGCCTCAGGCGAAGGCCTGAGCGGAGATCGGAGTTCGCAGATCGGAGATCAAAGTTGGGCAGGTCATAGGCCTGCCTACTGGGTCTGGCGGCCGGAGATTGCTGTAGGGCCTGCGCTTGCGCAGGGCCGGTTGGACGTACGCCCGCCATTCGCGGCCTCGCGCAAGCGCGAGCCCTACTGGGTTGGCTTAGTCGCCAAACTCCTGCCGCTCTCCGCGCTGAATTTCTCCCACATTTCAACCAGGCGGTCTTCAAACGGATCCGTGTCGGCGGAGACGACCTTTTGGTGCCGGTCCATCCACGCGACGGTGCGGCGGACGCCTTCCTCGTAGGGCGTGGCGAGACGGAACTCCTGCACATCGCGCTTGAGCTTCATATTCGAATACACGCCGTGGAAACGGAAGATTTCCTCGAGGGCGGTGAAGCGCGGGCGATCGAGCGCGAGCAGAAAATCGGTGGGTAAATGCACGATGCGCGGTGCGGGTGCGTCGAGGGCGGCGGCGGTGCGGCGGGTGTAGTCGTCCCAGGTGACGACTTCGTCGGCCACGACATTGTAGGCTTCGCCGAAACACTTGGTACGGCCGGCCGCGAAGGCGAAGCCGAGGCCGACGTCGTCGGCGTAGGCGCTCTGCCAGAGGCCGTGTCCGTCGCCGCTGACGATGATGGGCAGTCCGCGGCGCAGGCGGTCAACGAAGGTGGGGGACCAGCCGAGGTTGTTGATGATGCCGCCACCGGGGCCGAAGGTATGCGAGGGACGGAAGATCGTTACCGGAATCGCGCCGCCGGCGTGGGCGCGCAGGAAGATTTGTTCGCAGGCGACCTTGTCGCGGCCGTAGGTGGAATGGGGTGTCTGCGGCGTGGTTTCGAGCGTGGGGATGATGGTCTGCGTGTTGCCGTAGGTGC
>JBIJDP010000182.1:0-5493 GCA_044344065.1 Opitutaceae bacterium | reverse complement strand
CGTGAGCGAAGGGGCCGGGCAACCAAAACGCAAATAAACAAAAGGGGCCAGTCCGGCCAGAGCTCCCCTTATGACACGGATACCCCCTCCGAGGGGGTCCCCCACCCACCCATTTCACGCGTCAACCGCCTGGCCGAACACCTTGCGGCCGCAGGCTTGCCGGCGGAGAATTTCAACTGTTGCATCAATTAATGGAATCTCCCGCCGACCGCCTGCACCGCCAGATCGAATTCATCGTGGAGGTGGACAAGCTGAAGGAGATCTTCCGCCAGACGGTCCTGACCCAAAGCCGGCGGGCGGAGAACGATGCCGAGCATTCGTGGCATTTCGCCCTCATGGTCATCGTCCTCGCCGAGCACTCCAACCACCAGCCGCTCGATGTGCTGCGCATCCTCAAGATGGTGCTGATCCATGATCTGGTGGAGATCGATGCCGGCGACACCTTCGCCTACGACACCAAGCACATGGCGGACCAGCACGAGCGTGAGGCCCGGGCCGCCACCCGCATCTTCGGCCTGCTGCCGGCCGATCAGGCGAAGGAGTTCCGCGCCCTCTGGGATGAATTCGAGGCCCGGCAGACCCCCGAGGCCCGCTTTGCCGCCGCCTGCGACCGTTTTCACCCAATGCTGCTGAACTGCCGCACCAACGGGCATGCCTGGCAAAAGCACGGTGTCACCCAGGACCGCGTTTTGGCCCGCAACGCCCATGTCGCCGAAGGTTCAAAGGCCATCTGGGACTACGCGGTGAAGATGATTGATGAGGCCGTCGCCAAGGGTGATCTGGCCGCCAAGCCCAGCAGTTGAATTGCACGCTGCTGTGCATCGAGTGCTCTCGGTTGGTGGATGAATTATTTTGTATGATTCAGTAGCTTGGCACCGCCCAAGCAGGGTATGGCTCAATCGGAGGAAATCCGAAGGAAGACTCATTAGTTTGTCACTCCAACCCCCTACATACCTGAAACTGTCAGGATTGCTTACATTCAGCACGCTATCGCAAGCATATCTTATCTGCTTACTTGCATAATACTTGAATTACGCCCGTTAATATTAGTCGTACCTACTTACATGTGAATATGTTACGATGTATTTCAATTTTTATGTGATAAGATTCTTAGTCTATATTATCCAATCTCTTACCCTAGTAGACGCTCAATTGGCATGTTGTTTGCGTATAAGTTATCATTACTCCAGTCAACAACATCAACTGAATTAAGGGTCATCTATGAAAATGCATCGGGCAGTATTAAGCCTTGTTTTCGCCGTCGTCTTGGGTCTTCCGGTCCGCGCCGGGAGTATCCTTTTGGATTACAGCCCTGACGCCACCGGGGCCATTATCGAGCCAGCGGGAAGTGTTTGGAGCAACATCTCGATCAGCCAGAATTTCGCCGAGAATATCATCTTCAATTCCAATGTCCTGATCACCGGAATGGATATCTATTCCATAGACTCGTGGGCCACAGTGGGCACGGCAGTACTGGTGAGAACTTGGAACGATCAGTCGGGATTACCCGACATCGGATCGGTCAAAGGGTTCGCCTCCTCGATATCGACCGTGGACACGGAGGGCATTATGACTGCGCCAGTCGCGCCCTACGGCTCGTATACCAGGCTGCACGTGGATTTCGGCGCCAACTCTTTCAGCCTTTCCGCAAATACGGCGCTGTGGATCGGCATCAGCGGTTTGCAGTCAGAAATTGGCCTGCTCAGCTTGGGCGGCCTCAACGCACCCGGAAACGGCGAGGTGTATATGTTCTCCGACACTTCTCCCGCGGGAGTGCCCACCATAGGTGGCATGGCCATGCGCATTCATGGCGAACAAGTGCCAGAGACGAGTTCAGTCGTCGTACTGCTCGGGCTTGGCTTGTGCGGCTTGATCGCCATTCGCCGAGCCATCATCCGATGAAAAAGTCTGCTTCTTCTCAGGGCCTGCCTCGCAGTCCAGCGGCGAGGCAGTTTTTTGCATCCATGCCTCTGCCCCATGCTGGGCTTCCCGGTCGGTTCCACGCCATCTAGGAATGATTCGGTCCGGCGTCAGCTCAGGTCGCGGATACTGCCAAATTCTGGATCGAAGAGCCTCCGGTAGGTTCGCACAATGGTACCATCGGTCAGGCCGCAGAGGTAGTCGCAAATGCGGCGGGCCTTGCCCTTGCGGGTCTTCTCGGCGTTGATGAGGCGCCCGACCTGGGGCGGGAGGATGTTGATCACGCGCCCGCTCTTCTCAACGTAATTGTGCCAGCAGGACTGCCAGAGATCGAACAGCACGCGCCGGGCCTTGTGCTCCATCTGCTGGAGCTGCGGGCTTTCGAAGATGATGTCGTTCGCCATGCGCTTGAAGAACAGCGCCTCGCGCTGCGCCGACTCGTCCACGACCAGCTCAAAGCGGTAGCGATTGGTCAGGGCGGCCATGAAATTATCCCGCCCGCGCAGGCGGCAGGCCTGGATGAAGCCGCCGATGCGGGCGCCGAATATGCCCTCAAGCCGGTCGGTGCGGATCGCATGGAATAACCGGTCCAGGTGCCTCTGCTCCTCCGGACCGATGGCCTGGTCACCGGCCCAGGCCTCGACGCTTTCGCAGGTGAGGAACCCGGCCTTTACCCCGTCCACGATATCATTGAGCGAATAGGCCGCATCATCGGCCCAGTCCATGATCTGGCACTCGATGCTCTTGAATTGGTTCAACTGCTCGCCCTGATGCAGCGCTCGCGGGATCTTCACGCCCTTGAACACATAATCCCGGTACACCTCCTGCGTATCGTAGAGGAAATGATTGGCCGGCGGACGCTGAAACTCGCGGAAGAGCTTCTTGTACTTCAGGACGCCGTCCAGGAGCGCCCGCGTGGGATGCAGGCCGCGCACACCGGATTCGCTCTGATAGATCGTTTCCGTGAGCAGGTGCAGGGTCTGCGCGTTGCCCTCGAAACCGCCCCACCCGATCATCAGCTCCTGGAGCGTGCGCTCGCCCGAGTGACCGAAGGGCGGATGCCCGAGATCATGGGCAAGGCAGACCGCCTCCACCAGGTCGCTATCGATGAAAAAATCACCCCGCAACGGACCGCCCCGCGAACGCAGGTAGTGGCAGATTGAGCGACCGATCTGCGAAACCTCGATCGAATGCGTCAGCCGCGTGCGATAAAAGTCATGCTCGCCCGAAAGGAAAACCTGCGTCTTCGACTGCAGCTTGCGGAAGGCATGGGCATGGATGATGCGGTCGCGGTCGATCTGAAAGGCATTCCGGTAGTCCGGCTTGCGTGCGCCCCCGTACGGCTCGGCATCAAAGGCGTTGTAGAAGCGGTTCTCCATGGAATGGCTTCGACACGAAGCGCACTGCGCCCACGATGCAAACCCATATCTGGCCGCCTCCGCCCCATGCCATTCGCCGGACGCCAGCGACGGGTGCATGACTGGGTTTGCCGGGCCGGGCGGGCTCAGGACCGAAGTCCGCCTGCTCGCCCTTGCAGGCGCTCAGTTATTCGCGCAGCACGCGGGCTCATTAACCGGACTTAGGGCGCGTCATCCAGAGGCTTAGGGGTTGTTTCGCCGCCTGCCGGCGTCACACTTCGGGGCTAAATCAACATTCACATGCCCGCCAAAACCATGCGCGCCATCGCTAAACTTACACCCGCTCCTGGGTTGAATATGATCGAGGTCCCCGTGCCCACGCCCGGGATCAACGACGTCCTGATCAAGGTCAAGAAGACGTCCATCTGCGGGACCGACATCCACATCTACAACTGGGATGACTGGTCCCAGAAGACGATCAAGCCGCCCATGGTCATCGGCCATGAGTTTGTGGGCGTGGTCGAGCAGGTCGGGGCGAATGTGCTCAACTTCAAGCCGGGCGACCTCGTGGACGGCGAGGGTCACATCGTCTGCGGTGTCTGCCGCAACTGCCTCGCCGGCCGCCGACACCTTTGCAAGGACACCAAGGGTGTGGGCGTGAACCGCCAGGGCGCGTTCGCCGAATACCTTTGCATCCCGGCCACCAACGCCGTGCACGTTGATCCCGCCATCCCGCTCGATGTGCTTTCCTGCTTCGACCCGCTCGGCAACGCCGTCCACACCGCGCTCAAGTATGACGTGATCGGCGAGGACGTGCTCATCACGGGCGCGGGTCCCATCGGCTGCATGGCCACGGCCATCGTCAAGCAGGTCGGCGCGCGCAAGGTTGTCGTCACCGATGTGAATCCCGCGCGCCTCGCCCTCGCGAAGCGCATGGGCGCCACCCGCGTGGTGGATGTCTCGAAGGAAAAACTTCCCGACGTGCAGCAGGAACTGGGCATGAAGGAAGGCTTCGACATCGGCCTGGAAATGTCGGGCAACCCGCGCGCCCTCGCCGACATGATCGACAACATGTGCCACGGCGGCCGGATCGCGCTGCTCGGCATCATGCCTGGCGCCGCCGCTGTCGACTGGAACAAGGTCGTCTTCAACATGCTCACGATCAAGGGCATCTACGGACGTGAAATGTACGAGACCTGGTACAAGATGACGGCCTTGATCCAGAGCGGGCTGGATATCTCACCGGTCATCACCCATCGCTTCAATTGCACGGAGTTTCAGGAAGGCTTCGACCTCATGCGCTCCGGCAAAAGCGGCAAGATCGTGCTCAACTGGGAGTAACCCTCCATCCGGTTCGCATCTGTGCCATCTGTGGCTAAAATCCCATGACTCCCGCCTACCAAGCGCACCTACAGAAAACCCTCGCCGAGATCAAGTCCGCCGGGCTCTTCAAGCGCGAGCGCGTCATCACCACGCCGCAGCGCGCCCACATCAATGTGGCCGGTGGCCGGCCGGTGCTGAATTTCTGCGCCAACAACTACCTCGGCCTCGCGGACAACCCCGAGATCATCCAGGCGGCCCATGCCACACTCGACCGCTGGGGCTACGGACTCGCCTCGGTGCGCTTCATCTGCGGCACGCAGCAGATCCACAAGGACCTCGAGGCCCGGCTCAGCGCGTTTCTAGGCACCGATGATACCATCCTTTACGGTTCCTGTTTCGACGCCAACGGCGGCGTCTTCGAAACCCTGCTCGGTGCCGAGGACGCGGTCATCAGCGACGAACTGAACCACGCCTCGATCATCGACGGCATTCGCCTCTGCAAGGCCCAGCGCCATCGTTACAAGAACAGCGACATGGCCGACCTCGAGGCGAAGCTGAAGGCAACCGACGCCCAGCAGGCGCGCTTCAAGCTGATCGCCACCGACGGGGTGTTCTCGATGGATGGTTTCATCGCCAATCTCTCCGCCATCTGCGACCTTGCGGACAAATATGGCGCCCTAGTCATGGTGGACGACAGCCATGCCGTCGGTTTCATGGGCAAAACCGGCCGCGGCACCCATGAGCATTGCGGCGTCATGGATCGCGTTGACCTCCTCACCGGTACCCTCGGCAAAGCCCTCGGTGGCGCGAGCGGCGGTTACATCAGCGGACGCAAGGACATCGTCGCCCTGCTGCGCCAGCGTTCGCGGCCGTATCTGTTCTCCAACACCCT
>JBIJDP010000180.1:0-5511 GCA_044344065.1 Opitutaceae bacterium | reverse complement strand
ATTTGGGTGATCTTTTGCAGGGACATGGCAAAAAAGTTTTAGGGTTTAAAGTTTAGATAGAAGTTGAAAACCGCGAAAGAAGCACTGGGTGATTGGCCGGCTGGCTGGATTGGCTTAAACTTCAACTTCCCACTTCAACTGGCATGGGCCTCGTTCACGCCGAACACTTCGCGGGCATCGGCGACGGCGCCGGTCACGGCCGCGGCCGCCACCATCACCGGGCTCATGAGCAGCGTGCGCCCGGTCGGGCTGCCCTGCCGGCCCTTGAAATTGCGGTTGGAGGAACTCGCGCACAGCTGGTCGCCCACGAGTTTGTCGGGGTTCATCGCGAGACACATCGAGCACCCGGCTTCCCGCCAGTCGAAACCCGCCTCGCGGAAGACCTGGTCGATGCCCAGTTCGGCGCAAACCTGGCTGACGAGTTGCGAACCGGGCACGGCGATGGCCCTGACTCCGGGCGCGACCCGCCGGCCCTTGAGATAGCGGGCCACTTCCCTGAAGTCGGACAACCGGGCGTTGGTGCAGCTGCCGAGGAAGGCCACGTCGATCTTGGTGCCCTTGATCGGGGCGCCGGGCTTGAGCTTCATGTAGGCCAGCGCCTCCTCGATCGAAACCCGCTCATCCGGGGAGCGGGCTTCCTGCGGCATGGGCACCGTCTCCGTGATGCTGATGCCCTGACCCGGGTTGATGCCCCAGGTCACCGTCGGCGGGATGTCCTCGCCCCGCAGCGTGACCTCGTCGTCGTAAGCACACCCCGGATCACTGGCCACGGCCCGCCAGCGGCGCACGGCCTCATCCCAGACGGCGCCCTTCGGCGCGTAGGGCCGGCCTTGCAGGTAATTGAACGTGGTCTCGTCGGGATTCACGTAGCCCACCCGCGCGCCGCCCTCGATGGACATGTTGCACACGGTCATGCGCTCCTCCATCGAGAAGCGGTCGAACACCTCGCCGCCGTATTCATAGGCGAAGCCCGTGCCGCCGTTGACGCCCAGGGTGCGGATGATGTGCAGGATGACGTCCTTGGCGTAGACTCCCGGCGGCAGTTTGCCGGTGACATTGATGCGGCGCACCTTCAGGCGGCCGAGCGCGATGGTCTGCGTGGCCAGCACGTCGCGGATCTGGGTCGTGCCGATGCCGAGCGCGATGGCGCCGAAGGCCCCGTGGGTCGAGGTATGCGAATCACCGCAGGCGATGGTTGTGCCCGGCTGGGTGATGCCCTGCTCCGGCCCGACCATGTGCACGATGCCCTGCCGGCCCGAGGCCAGGTCGAAGTACGTGATGCCGTGCTCGGTGCAGTTGCGCTTCAGGGTCTTGATCATCTCGTCCGCCAGCGGGTCGCTGAACGGCTCCGACCGCTGGTCGGTGGGCACAATGTGGTCCACGGTCGCAAACGTGCGGTGCGGCATGGCCACCTTCAGCCCGAGATCGCGCAGCATGCCGAAGGCCTGCGGGCTGGTCACCTCATGGATCAGGTGGGTGCCGATGAGCAGCTGCGTCTGGCCGTTGGCGAGCGTACGGACCGCGTGGGCATCCCAGACCTTTTGAAAGAGTGATTTTGCCATGGGTAAAGGCCGCACGCTACCAGAGGATTGCCATGCCGGGAAATACTTATTTGGCTCCCGGTGATGCCGCGCGAGTATCAATTCGATTTTGAAATCCGCCACCTCGTCTATTTCCGCGAGCTCGCCCGCCAGCTGCACTTCCGCCGCGCCGCGGAATCATTGGCCGTGGCCCAGCCCGCCCTCAGCCGGGCGCTGGCCCAGTTGGAAGCCGCCCTGGGGGTGGATCTGCTCAACCGCACCCGCCGCGGCGCCGAGCTGACCCCGGCCGGACGTCTCCTGCTCGCGCGCGTCGAGCCGCTGCTGCGCAACCTGACCGCCATGCAGCGCGAGCTGGGCGACCTCGGCCGCGGGGCCACCGGGCACCTGCGCATCGCCTTCACCGGGCTCGCCATGGCCACCGTGCTGCCCGGCATCCTGCGCGAATTTCACCGGCGGCATCCCGGCATCCGCCTGGAGTTGAACGAGTCGCCGACCTCCGCCCAGCTGGCGGCCCTGCAGGCGGGTGAACTGGCCTGCGGGTTCTTCCATCCGGACACGCCCACGCCGGGACTGAAAACCAGGGTCCTGTTGCGCGAGCGCAACGGGGTGCTCCTGCCCGCCAGCCATCCGCAGGCCGCCCGGCCGCGGCTGCGTCTGCGCGACCTCGCCACCACGCCGTTCGTGCTCTTTCCCCGCACCCACAATCCGGGCTTTTTCGACCGCATCCTCGCCGCCTTCGCCGCGGCCCGGGTCGCCCCGCGCATTGCCGAGGAGGTGTGGCCCCGCGCGAACGGCATCGGCCTGGTTCGCGCCGGCCTGGGCGCCACCTTCATGACACCCTCGGAAGCCCGCCACCTCTCGCCCGAGGTCATTTTCCGCCCCCTGGCCGGTCCCGCCCCGGAGAGCCGCCTCGTCATCGGCTGGCGGCAGTCCCCCGCACCCGATGCCGTGCTGGCGGCCTTTCTGGCCGAGGTGCGGGCCGAGGCGGAATAGTGAGTGCATCCGTAGGTCAGCCCGCTTGCAGCCGCGGATTGGGCGCGCGCCAGCGCGCTGGCCTGCCGAATTTGAACTTGATGAATGATCTCAGGCGGTAGGCACCGCCTGGTGGAATATACGTCCAGCCGCGGCGAACGATTGACCCGCGATAACCATCCGTTTCGTCTTTTCCCGCCCAATGCCAAGCCACCCTGCCGTATTCGCGACACCGCTGCGCCTCTTCTGCAGGGCATTCCTCAGCCTGATCGGTACTGCCGCCGCCCTGGCCATGCCGGGCGGGGCGACCGAGGAAGGTTCCCAGGGGACAACGCCCAGCGGCTGGTTTCATCCCGAGTCCGGCCGGCCGGTGCTGAAAAATTTCCGGCCGACCGATTATGTCGGCCATCCGCAGGTTTTCAGCGTGGCCTTCGGGCCCCAGGGCTACGTTCTCTTCGGCAACCAGGAAGGCATCATCGAATTCGACGGCGTCCGCTGGACGCACCACTCCGCCCCCACCCCGCACGTTTACGACTTGTATGCGGGCACGCAGGGACGCCTCTGGGCCGGCGGCAATGACGAACTGGGCTGCTTTGTCCGGCAACCCGACGGCCGGTGGCAGTTCAAATCGCTGGTACCGGACCTTCCGGCCGAGTTCAAACCCAGCGGGCGCACGTTTTCGGTCATCGAGTACCAGGGCGCAGCCTACTTCGCGACCTCGCGTGGCATCATGCGCTGGCAGGACGGCCAAGTGAAGCTGTGGCCCGACAAGAGCGGCCGCTGGAGCAGTTTCAATCTCATCGATGGACAACTCTACGTCCACCGCGGCCAGTCCGGCCTCTGGCGTCTGCTTGAGAACGAATTTGTGCCCGTCTGTGTCGCGGACGAACTCAGGCGCGACTGGACCATTGTGGCCCTGGGAAACAAGGACGGCCGCCAGCGCTGGGCCATGAGCTTTTCCGGCGTCTTCATGGTCGATCCCGCCACCGGCAGTCTGAGCCGGGAGGAGGGACCTTTGGATCAACTGGTCCGAACCACCCGCCTGAACGGCGGGTATCGCATGGCGGACGGCAGCTTTGCCCTCGCCACCAGCGGCAAGGGCCTGGTTCTCATTTCGGCCGACAATTCCCGGATGCGGATCTTCGACCGCTCCACCGGACTGACGGACAACGTCATCCTTAGTCTGGGCGAGGATCGCGAGGGCGGACTGTGGCTGGGTTTCAATTCCGGTGCCGCCCGGCTGGATCTCGCGAGCCCGGTCAGTGTCTTCGACGCGGGCAACGGTCCCACCCCCGGCACGGCCGATGTCTGGGGCCGTCACAACGGCCGGATGTACCTGGGCACTTTCGACGGTGTCTATCAGCTGCAGCCCGGCGATCCTGGCCGCGCCACAGGCGCCCGCTTCAACCGCATCACCGAGGGCATGGGCAACGTCTTCGGCCTGGAATCAGTGGACGGCGAACTCCTCGTCGCCCACAGCAGCGGCCTCTCGCGCCTCAATGACGATCACTCGCCCACCCTGCTCGTTGATACCCGCCCCAACAGCCCCTATGCCCTCACCCGGTCCAAACTCTTGCCCAACCGCTACTACCTCGGCGGGCAGAGGGGCCTGTCCGTGGTCGAGCACACGGCGGAAGGCTGGCGCAAGATCGGTGAACGCCTCGATCTTGGCGACATCCACAATTTGCTCGAGGAACCCGACGGCACGCTGTGGATGTCCACCTACAGCCGGGGGTTCTGGCGCGTCGCCCTGGCCCATAAAGTCACCGATTGGAGCCAGGCGCCGTACGAACATTACCACCGCAACTGCGGTCTGCCCCCGGACTTCGTCTGGACGACTGTCACCCCCGGTCTCTTCGGCCCGGTGTTTTTCACGGACCACGGGGCGGCCCGCTTCAATCCGGTCACGCGCCGATTTGAACCGGAGGATCGCTACCTTGTGGACGGCCATGACCAGCCGTTGCTCACGCCCACCACGATAGACGCCGGCGGCTCGACCTGGGCCTCGGTCTTTCGCGACTCCACCATCAGTGCCAGTTCCGCCCTCGGCCGTTTCACCCGGGCCGGTCAGGGCAAGGTCTGGGAAGCCGCACCGGCCGGAGCACTGCAGGAAATCGGTTTTTCCGGGGCCGCCGTGTTCCATATCGATCGCACCCCGGAGGGCGAATTGCTGTGGGTCCGCGGGTACGAGAACATGATCCGGCTCGAACTGTCCCGGCTCGGCCGCCCGCTGCCATCCTGGAAAGCCGGCATCCGTCAGCTCAAGACCGGTTCACGCCTGCTGTCACTCGCCACCGGCACCAAGGCGCAGCCGCTCACGCTGCCCTTTTCCCGCGCGCCGCTGACCTTCGCCTTCGCCGCCCCGCGCTTCGCCGCCCTCGATCACCTGGCCTTTCAATACCGCCTGAACGGCTACAGCGAGGCGTGGTCCGACTGGTCGCCGGACCCGCAGGTCACCTTCACCAACCTGGAAGGCGGACCTTTCACCCTCGAGGTCCGGGCGCGGGACGCCACCGGCAGCGAGAGCGCGACGGACCGTTTCACCTTCAGCATTGCCCCGCCCTGGCATCGCACCACGGCGGCACGCACCCTATATGTGGTCCTCGGGCTCGGGAGCATGCTCGGCTTCCTCCGCTGGCGGCTGGGGCGCGCCGCCCGGGAGCAGCGCCGGCTGGAGCAACTCGTCCAACAGCGCACGAGTGAGCTCGCCGTGGCGAAGGAGGACGCGGAGGCGGCCAACCGCGCCAAGAGCATGTTCCTTGCGAACATGAGCCATGAATTGCGCACGCCGCTCAACGGCATCATCGGCTACGCCCAGGTCCTCCTGCGTTCGCCGCAGCTTACGGCCAATGACCGCGAGCGCCTTGATATCGTCGGCAACAGCGGCGAGCACCTCCTGCGCATGATCAACGAGGTGCTCGATTTCTCCAAGATCGAGGCCGGCCGGATGGAACTGCGCCCCGCGCCCTTTCACCTGCCGCAACTGATTCGGGACATC
>JBIJDP010000179.1:0-5518 GCA_044344065.1 Opitutaceae bacterium | reverse complement strand
ACCAGGTCGATGGGTCGGTCGAGGTCATCCCGCCAACTGGGAATCTTGACGGTCCAGGCGGTGCCGCGGGCCGGAGTCGGCTCCTTGCGCGAGATGGTGAGCTCCAACGCCTCAAAGGCCGCTTCCATGTCGGATTCGGCAATCTCAAACCCGAGCTTTTCACAGATGAAATCGTGGGTGACGACGATTTCGCGCTGCCAGGGTACATCACCGCCCACGATGTAGGCGGGGCCGACAATCTTGCCCCCGGCATGCTCCACCAGCAGATCAATGGCCCGATAACCCGCCTCCAGGGCCGTGTGCGGATCAATGCCGCGCTCGTACCGGTAGGAGGAGTCCGAACTGAGAGCGAGCCGCCGCGACGTCCAGCGGATCGACTTGCGCTTGAAGTAGGCCACCTCGAGCACGAGGTCGGTCGTGTCATCGCCCACGCCTGAATTCTCGCTGCCCATGATGCCGGCGATCACCACCGGTTTCCCGGCATCCGCAATGACGAGCATGCGGCTGTTAAGAACGCGCTCCTTGCCATCCAGCGTGACGATTTTTTCCCCGTCAGCGGCCCGGCGCACGATGATCTGGCTGCCACCAAGTTTTTTGGCGTCAAAGGCATGCATTGGCTGGCCGTACTCGAGCATCACGTAGTTGCCGATATCGACGATGTTGTTGATCGGCCGCAGGCCGACGGCGATCAGCCGTTGCTGCATCCAGGCGGGGCTCGGCCCGACCTTGATGCCGGTGATGATGTGCGCGGAGTAAAGCGGGCAGTCCTCGGGCGCATCCACCCGGACCGATGACAGGAGGTCGGGACGGTTTTGTGCACCGGTGTCGCCGTGGAACTTTTCCTGGGGATAGTGCAACTCGACCTTGAACCAGGCGGCCAGTTCACGCGCGATGCCGAGATGGGAAAGGCAATCCGGGCGGTTCGGCGTGATCTCGATGTCGAAGACCACGTCACCGGGCGGCAGCACCGCATTTATCGGGGTGCCAAGTGCGGGGCGGTCGGTCAAGATCAGGAGGCCCGAGGCGTCCTCCGCCACGCCGAGTTCCTTGGCCGAACACATCATGCCATCCGACAGCTGCCCGCGGATTTTCGACTGCTTGATGGTGAAATTGCCCGGCAGCACGGCGCCGGCGAGGGCCACGGGCACGCGGTCCCCCACGGTGTAGTTCTGGGCGCCGCAGACGATCGTCTTCACTCCCCCCGCGGGGCCGATGTCCACCTGGCACACCGAGAGCTTGTCGGCATTGGGATGCTTGTCGCGCACCAGCACCTCGCCCACGACGACATGGTTCAGCTCCGGTGCGCCGGTGCGGATGACCTGCTCGACCTCGAAGCCGAGAAACGTGATGGCGCGGCAGATTTCATCCACCGACGCATCGAGCCGCACGTAGTCCTTGAGCCAGTTCAGGGAAATTTTCATCAGTGGATCCTCAGGCGAACTGCTTCAGGAAACGCAGGTCGTTTTGGTAGAAATAGCGGATGTCATCGATGCCATAGAGGAGCATCGCCAGGCGTTCCAGGCCCATGCCGAACGCGTAGCCGGTCCACACCTCCGGGTCATAACCCACCGCGGAAAACACCGCGGGATCGACCATGCCGCAGCCGCCGATCTCGATCCATTCCTTCCTCACCTTCGGCAGGTGCTGGGCGCTGAGATCCACCTCGAAGCTGGGTTCGGTGTATCCGAAATAGTGCGGGCGGAAACGGGTCTTGGTGTCCTTGCCGAGCAGCGAGGCGAAGATGTAGTCGAGCAGGGCCTTCAGGTCGCGCACCGTCACATTCTTGTCCACGTAAAGGCATTCGAGCTGATGGAAGTTGGCGGAATGCGTGGCATCGGTGGTGTCCCGCCGGTACACGCGGCCAGGCGACACGATGCGGATGGGCGGCGGCCCCTTGAGCATGGTGCGGATCTGCACCGACGAGGTATGGGTGCGCAGGAGGTACTTCTCCTCCGGGATCTTTTTTGCCACGTTGCCAAATCGCGCGGATTCCGGGAAATAGAATGTATCCTGCGCATCGCGTGCCGGGTGATCGGCGGGGGTGCAAAGCGCGTCGAAGCAGTAGAACTCCGTCTCAACCTCCGGGCCGTCGGCGACGGCAAATCCCACCTTGCGGAGGATGCGACACATTTCCTCGCGGACCAGGGTGAGCGGATGATAGGTGCCGGGGCCGGCGTCGGGGGACGGGAGCGTGGGATCCACGGCCGGTCCGAGCTGGGCTTTGAGCTCCCCGGCGGCGATGCGGTCGACCGCCGCATCGAGCAACTCCTGGATGCGCACCTTGCACTCATTGATCAACTTGCCCATGGCGGGCCGCTGCTCCTTTGGCACCGATCCCATCTGCTTCATCAGCGCCGTGAGTTCGCCGTTGGGTCCGACATAGCGGGCCTTGGCGGCCTCAAATTCGGGACGCGCCTGGATCGTGACGAATTCGGCGGCCGCCTTTTGGACGAGAGCGTTGAGGGTAGCTTGCATGCGGAATTTATTTGAACCACGAAGGCGGAGCCGAGGCGAAGAATAAAAAAAGAGGACGAACCTCGGATCGAGGCCCGTCCTCCGGAGAGTCAGACAGGGAGGCGAGCCATTTCCCGGCTCGCGTTTGTCAGAATTCAGGCCTTGGCGGCGGCCTTGGTCTTCAACGCGTCCTGGGCCTGCTTGACCAGGGCATTAAAGGCCACCTCGTCATGAATGGCGATGTCGGACAGGACCTTGCGATCCAGCTCGATGTTCGCGGCCTTGAGGCCCTCGATGAAGCGGCTGTAGCTGATGCCGGCGTTGCGGCAGGCGGCGTTGAGGCGGATGATCCACAGGCTGCGGAATTCACCCTTCTTCTTTTTGCGATCGCGGTAGGCGTACTGCCACGCGTGCTGGACGGCTTCCTTCGCGTAGCGATAGAGCTTGGATTTGTTGCCGAAATAGCCCTTGGCGTATTTCAGTACTTTTTTGCGCCGCTTGCGGGAAGCGGGGGAGTTGGTTGCACGAGCCATGTTGTGTTTTCCTTTTTGGTTAAATCGCCGGCGGGTCGGCTGGGATGATCACCCGCCTGGCGTGGTTGATGTGATGCGCGGCAAACGGTCAGAGACCGTGGGGCAGACAACGCTTGAGCGGCGGTGTATGCGTTGCTGACAGAACCTTGGCTTTGCCGAGGCGCCGTTTTTGCTTGGAGGACTTTGTGTTGGCGATGTGCCGGGTCCCGGGCGAACGGTGCAACAGCTTGCCGGTGGCGGTCAGCTTGAAGCGCTTGGCAACGGACTTTTTGGTCTTTTGCATGGAATGAGCTGTCCAAAACAGAGCAGCGTACTGCCGCTGTAAAGGGAAATTTTGAGCGACTGCAACGGGATCGCCAAAAGGCGGTGTTCCGGACTGGAAATGAGCCCGGCCGCGGCCGGATTCTGGTTTTCAAATGGTCGGGGCGGTCAGATTCGAACTGACGACCTCTACGTCCCGAACGTAGCGCTCTACCAGGCTAAGCTACGCCCCGATAACATTTGGAAGGGTGCCTCGCACCCCGTGGAAAGAGCAGCAAAAGGAAGCTATTTTGCGCCCGCAAACTAAATCCGCCCCAAACCTCAATAATTGCCGGGCGGAATGGCACTCGGCTCCCAACGCTTAGCGCGCCGGAGCCACGGCGACCGGCATGGCCGTCAACGTACTGCTGGCGGCCTTCTGCCGCACCATCTCGGTGCGACGCTGGACCTCAAGCTCAGCGGTGCGCTTGTCGACGAGGGCTCGCTCCACGGCCTTGGCCTGGGTCAGGACTTCGGCATTGAGCTTCTCCTTGGCCCGGCGAAGAGAATCCAACTCGATCTCCAGATTGGCAATCTGGCGGGCAAAGGCATCAGCCTCGGCCGTGTTCTTGTCCGTGGCATCCTGGATCTCTTTGCCAACCGCTTCCCAATCAGCGATCTTCTTGGCTTCCCGCTTGGCATCCTCGGCGGCGCGCTCAGCTGCACGACGGGCGGCATCCTGACGGGCCTTTTCTTCGATTTCGGCCTTTTTGTCGGCCTCGACTTTTTGCACACGCGCAATCTCGATCTTACGCAGGCGATCCTTCTCCTTGGCCTCCTTGATGTGAGTCAGGTAGAAGGAGACGAAAATCAGCGTCAGAACGACGGGGAAGATGAAATAGAGCCACTTTTTCATGTGAAGAGGGGGAGCAGAAGGTTCTTAAGAGGAGGATTTGAGCTTGGCCGCAGCAGCCGCCGCAGCCGCCGCCTGGGCGGCATCAGCCTTGGCTATTTGATCAATTAGATCGCTCAGGGTCTTGGCGTTGGCCTCGGCCATGGTCACGTAAGTGCGCAGAAATTTTTCCTCGTCGACCAGCTTGCGCTTCTGCTCATCGAGTTTGGCCATCAGCTCCTTTTCCGTCTTCACCTCGGCCGTCAGGCGCTCAACCTGCTTCTCGAGCTTGTCACGGTCGCGGTAGGACTTGTTGCGGGCCTCAATGGCGGCCTGGCGGGCCTCACGGTCGGCGCGTTCCTTGATCTCGCGCTGCTCCTTGGCCTTCTTGCGGCGCTCCTGCTCGGCATAGGCATTCTTGATGGCAAGCTCGCGGTCCTGGGCTTCCTTGCGCAGTTTGTCTTCCTTGACCTGGCGTGCCTGGCGCACCTTGGCCTGTTCCTTGGCTTCGTACTCGGAACGGAAATTCCACCAGAAACCAAAAAACACCAGCATCGCTACAGCCGGGAAAATGACGTAGGCTTTCTTCATAAGGTAAGGGGGGTCGGATAAAGGATAAAATGTTACGTGGCGCGCGTGCCGGTCTTGGCCGCCTCACGGTCGCGAATGCCTTCTTCCACCGCCTGCCGCAGACGGTTGAGCTGGCCGTCGGTGGGAGCATCGGGCAACGCCAGCGTCTGCTTGATCACATCCAAGGCCTCCTCGAGCTTGCCGAGTTCAAAGCAGAGATAGGCGAGGAAGGAATAGGCCGAGGCCGGTTTTTCCAATCCACCCTTCTCCGTGGCAAGTTTCAGGTGCTTGTAGGAATCCGGCAATTGATCCAAACTGTAATAAATCTGGCCGATCTGGAACTCCAACTGGCCCGACTTGGGATAATACTTGGTGGCATCGTTCAACGCCTCGATCGCCTGGCTCTCGCGATTCACCTGCTGGTAAGAATAGGCCAGCAGCTCCCAGTTTTTCTGGGTGTTCTCGATCAAACCATTCTTCAGGCCGGTGTGGAGCAGCTCGGTCGCCTTGCCATACTGACCCATGTTGAAATAAATGCCGATGAGATTGAAGTTGTCCTTGGGGGTGTTGAGGAAACCCAGGGTCTGGGCCCGTTCAATGGTGACGGCGGCGCGCAGATTGTTGGACAAGGCAACCTTTTCATCGCCATCCGACGACATGGTCACGTAGGTGGCCATCAATTGCTGCCAGTAATTCTTGTTTGAGGGGTAACGCTTGACCAGCAGTTCGTAGTATTCCGAGGCCCGCTTGAAATCGCCCTGCTGCTGGAGGGTCGCGAGCAGGATCACGTAAAAGTTTTCCTTGGGGTGGTTGCTCAGCAAAAGTGACT